>CAZBUX010000159.1:0-4307 GCA_964495185.1 uncultured Rickettsiales bacterium
TTCGCTGGTATAGCCCCCGTAAAGATCCTGCAGGGTCACGACCGGCGCCTGCCCGTCTTCACCCTGCATGGCGCCTTCAGCCGAAGGCTCCGGCTTAATCTGGGAAGCGAGGCTGCGCAGCGCCATGGAAATCTTACCCATTTCACTGGCCACGGAAATCTGTTCGGCCTGTCCCGGCGTCACTTCGACGGTCACCGTCTTGGCGAGGATGGCTTTATTGTCGGGATTATCGAGCATCTGGTCGACGGCGATGATGCGCACGTCGCGCACGAAGGTTTCGCTGACCACGGCGCCTTCGGCGTTATTGCTGCCCGCAGGCGCGCGCAGCTTATGCGTCACAATGAGATCGACGCGGTCGCCGGGAGAAATGAAGCCGGCATTGCCGGAAGTCGCGTTCACTGCGATGGAGATGGCGCGCGTGCCGGGCTCAAGTACCGCCGACATGAAACCGCCTTCGCCCGCACGAGTAAGCGTAGATTGCACAAGCGCCTCACCGGCGCGCAACGGCTTGCGGGTTACGGCGCCGATAAAGTCTTCGAGGCGAACCGAGCCTTCACGTAAATGGTTGTCCTTGATGGATTCCACCGGCACTTCGCGCCAGTCGATATCCTGCTGCCCCTGCACGATCGCGCCCGGCGGCAGGTCGCGCACGGCAACGATGACGTGATTGTTGAGCTTTTCCGCTTCAGGAGGCGGAGGCGCTTCCATCCAGCCACGCAGGGCCATGGCGCCAAAAGCGACCACTACACCGGCAACAAGCAACAGGATCAGACGTCTGGAATCCATAAATACTGCGTGTGAGATTACGAACTATCGCTGAATCATAGACCTTTCACCTTTAAAAAAGCGTTAAGTGCTGTGGCAGAAAAACCTCAATCTCTCAATCAGTTATTGAGCATAATTGTAAATAAAATTTAACTAAATGGTATTATCGTTATTTGTTATTTGCTTCGCATTGCCCCCACGCCGCATTTAGTAGATAATTAAACCGTATTCGACAGAAAGATTTTTGTGCCACCACGAGAAACCCTATGATCCGCCAGTACGAACTGGTCGAGAAAATCAAGTCTTACGACCCCAACGCCGACGAGGATTTGATCAATCGCGCCTACGTGTTCGCCATGAAGGCGCACGGCACCCAGAAACGCGCCTCGGGCGATCCCTATTTCTCACATCCGGTGGAAGTGGCGTACAAGCTCACCCAGTTCAAGCTCGACACCTCCACTATCGTCACCGCCCTGCTGCACGACACGGTAGAAGACACCGAGGTCACGCTTGAAGATATCGAGGCCACCTTCGGCAAGGAGATCGCACGGCTGGTGGACGGCGTCACGAAGCTATCGCGCCTTGAAGAGAAATCGGAAAACCTGAAACAGGCGGAGAATTTCCGCAAGCTGCTCATCGCCATGAGCGAGGATCTGCGCGTATTGCTGGTCAAGCTCGCCGACCGCTTGCACAACATGGAGACACTCAGCGCGATCAAAAACCCGGAGAAACGCCAGCGCATCGCACGCGAAACGGTGGAAATTTACGCCGCGCTCGCCGAACGCATCGGCATGCGTAACCTCAAAGACGAATTACAGGATCTGGCGTTCGCAGAACTTTACCCGGAAGCGCGCGAATCCATCGTCACACGCCTTGATTTTCTGCGCGAGCAGGGCAAAGCTGAAATGGAAAAGACGCTCGCCACGCTGCAACAGAAACTCGCCGCCGCCGGGCTTAAACACATCGAAGTGTCGGGCCGCGAGAAGCGCCCCTTCTCCATCTGGAAAAAGATGGAAACGAAGAACGTCACCTTCGAGCAGCTGTCCGACATCATGGCGTTTCGCATCGTGGTGCAGGACATCCCGCAATGCTACCACGCGCTCGGCGTCATCCACGCCGAGTGGCACACCGTGCCTGGCCATTTCAAGGATTACATCTCGACGCCCAAATCCAACGGCTACCAGTCGCTGCACACCTCCGTGCTCGGGCCCGGCCAGCAGCGCATCGAAATCCAGATACGCACCCACGAAATGCACGACATCGCCGAATACGGCCTTGCCGCGCACTGGGCCTATAAGCAGGACGGCAGCCCCACCAAGGACGGCAAGCAGTTCCGCTGGATACGCGAACTTCTGGATATCCTCGAAAAATCCTCGAACCCGGAAGAATTCCTCGAGAATACCAAGCTCGAAATGTACCACGATCAGGTATTCTGCTTCTCACCCAAGGGCGACATCCTCGCCTTCCCGCGCGGTGCTACGCCGGTGGATTTCGCATACGCTGTGCATTCCGGCGTCGGCGATACGTGCGTGGGTGCGAAGATCAACGGACGCATCGTGCCGCTTCGCACCAAGCTTAAAAACGGCGACCAGGTCGAGATTATCACCAGCAAAACGCAGACGCCTTCGCCGAGCTGGGAACGCTTCGTTGTCACCGGCAAGGCGCGCAGCGAAATCCGCAAATACGTGCGCACGCAGCAGCGCACCGAATACGTGAATTTAGGCCGCGCCATCCTGATGAAAACCTTCAAGCAGGAAGGGGAGGAATTCAACGAAAAACTCGTCGAGCCACACCTTCCGGCCTTCAATAAAAAGACCGTGGAAGATTTGCTGGCCGAAATCGGCGAGGGCCTGATTTCCAGACAGCAGGTGACCGAGACGGTCATCGGCCAGAAGAAACACGTGCAGCCCAATTCCGCAGGCGTGGGCGGCATGCTTTCGAGCCTGTCCAAGCCGTTCCGCAAGAAAAAACCCGGCGGCGCCGCGCCCATGCCTATCCGTGGGCTCATCCCCGGCATGGCGATCCATTTCGCCGGATGCTGCCACCCGATTCCCGGCGACCGCATCGTCGGTATCGTCACCACCGGAAAGGGCGTCACCATCCACACCATGGAGTGCGAAACGCTGGAAAACTATTCCGACGCCCCCGAGCGCTGGATCGACGTCGCATGGGAGCGTGACCTCGCCGGCGAGCGCCATATCGGCAGGCTTCGCGCCCATATCAGCCACGAACCGGCGGCACTCGCCACCGTTACCAACGTCATCGCCAAGGAAAACGGCAACATCAACAACTTCAAGATCGTCAACCGCTCCACCGATTTCTTCGAGGTGATGATCGACATTGAGGTAGAAGACTTACGCCACCTGAACAACATCATCGCCAATCTGCGCAGCAAGGAAGTCGTGCAGAGCGTTGAAAGATATCAGACGTAGGGAGAATCTATGGACGAACAGCTTTATACCCATCTCAATGCTTATATTAATAATATAGGCGGCATCAAAAACCTGTCTTCCCGGCCTAATCCAGAAGCGATCTTTATACCTTTCATCGAGGAAGGAATCGCAACCGGCAACCGTGAACAAGCCCTGCTTGGCACCGCGCTGCAGGCCTACGTCAACGATTGCCGCCACAGCGGCAAGCCTGAAGATTACTGGTCGAAAGAAAATTCCAACCTGAATAATATAATTAAAGGCAACGATGTTTGCACCGATGCGCTATCGTATACGTTATTATTCGAGGCATTACTTAATGATAAACACCCAAAAAAAGTCGAGTATTTGGGGCCAACCCTCGCCGATACGCTCGGCAAGCTGATAGATTACGCCAAGAACTCACCGGGAATAACAGAAGAATGGAAAAAGCTGGTCAAAAAATATCATCCCTCGCCATTTGATGATAAAGATGTGGCTGTCGTCGGCAATACCGAGCCATTCCCAGCGTTTCTGTTCAAATCGGTTCGACTGTTCAACTGCCGCGCCGGTTTTCTTGAGCCAAAAACAGCTCAGCTCCATGCACAATCCGTCGATGCCGTGATCGACTGCAACGCTTGCAATGAAACCCGTGAACAAGCCAGACTCCTGCCGCAACTTTGCGCCAAAATCACACGCCCCGGCGGTCTCATCGTACACGATACCAATTATGATTCCCGCGCCGACTTTAACGGTGCACTAGGCGATGATGATTTCCATGAAAACGTCCTCTCCCAGCAAATCATCAAAAACAGCTATAACGTCATGGTACTAAAGCAGCAACCGCTCAATGCTCCCCTGCCCTATGAAAAAGACAGCCGGCTTTCTGCACGAACACCATGATTTATAATCTCCGCCTCGGCATCAATATCGATCATGTCGCCACGCTGCGTAACGCGCGCGGTGGTGAGCACCCCTGCCCTATACGCGCGGCCCTTATCGCGCAGGAGGCGGGCGCCGACGGCATCACCGCCCATCTGCGCGAAGACCGGCGCCATATCAGGGATCAGGATATCGAACGCTTAAGGGCCGAAATCCCGCTGCCGCTTAATTTAGAAATGGCGATGACGGAAG
>CAZBUX010000160.1:0-4198 GCA_964495185.1 uncultured Rickettsiales bacterium
CCCTGATGCGCTGGCGCGTGATGCTGCAGGGGATGGCGCTTGGGCTGCTGGCGCTGATTTTCTTTATGAGCAAATAGCATGGTCAAGCTCAACAGGATCTACACCCGAACCGGCGACAAGGGCGATACCGGCCTTACCGGCGGCGAGCGCCGCCCGAAATACGACGTGCGCGTGGAGGCTTACGGCGACGTCGACGAAGCCAACTCGGCTATCGGCATCGCGCGGGTGCATATCGAAAATCCTGAACATGACGCGATGCTCAAGCGCATCCAGCACGACCTTTTCGACCTCGGCGCCGATTTATCGACGACTTACGGGGAAGGCGAGGACAAGGCGCTGCGCATCACCGACGCGCAGGTGCTGCGGCTTGAGCAGGAGATCGACCTGCTTAACGAGCATTTGAAGCCTCTGACATCCTTCGTGCTGCCGGGCGGTTCGCCTGCGGCGGCGCATCTGCATCTGGCTCGCACGATCGCGCGGCGCGCCGAGCGCGTGACCTGCGCGCTGGCTGTGAAAGAAAAGGTCAATATGACCGCTATCCGTTATTTAAACCGCCTGTCCGATTTCCTGTTCGTGCTCTCGCGCACGGTCAACGATAACGGCGCGGGCGACGTATTATGGGAACCGGGAGTGAATCGCTGATGAAAGTCTTAGTCGCCGTCAAACGTGTTATCGATTATAACGTCCGCATCCGCGTGAAGGCGGATGGCACGGGCGTGGAAACCGCCAATGTCAAAATGTCGATGAATCCCTTCGACGAAATCGCCGTGGAAGAAGCCGTGCGCCTCAAGGAAAAAGGCGTCGCCACGGAAGTGGTGGTCGTTACCATAGGCACGGATGCGGCGCAGGATGTGCTGCGCAGCGCGCTGGCGGTGGGCGCCGACCGGGCGGTGCATATCGTTTGCGATACGGTGCTGCAATCGCTGGGCGCGGCGAAACTACTGAAAGCGCTGGTGGAAAAAGAGAAACCGCAGCTGGTCATCATCGGCAAGCAGGCCATCGACGACGACGCGAGCCAGACCGGGCAGATGCTCGCCGGGCTGCTGGGATGGGGGCAGGGGACGTTCGCCTCGAAGCTCGTGATCGAGAATAACGCCGCCACCGTGACGCGCGAAATCGACGGCGGCCTGATGACGGTGAAGCTGCCGCTTCCCGCTATCGTGACCACCGACCTGCGCCTGAACGAACCGCGCTATCCGGCGCTGCCCAACATTATGAAGGCGCGCAGCAAGCCGCTGGAGAAAATCGCCATGGCCGATCTGGGTGTCGATACCGCGCCGCGCATGGCGTGCCTCAAGGTCGAGGAACCCGGTAAACGCAAGGGCGGTGTGAAAGTGAAAACCGCGGCGGAGCTTGTGGATAAGCTCAGGAACGAAGCGAAGTTGATCTAACCTTAAGGGACAATCATATGACTATTTTAGTACTTGCCGAACACAATAACAAAACCCTTCAGGCCGCTACGCGCCACGCGGTGACGGCTGCGCTTCAGCTTGGCGGCGACGTGCATGTGCTGCTCGCCGGGAGCGGGTGCGCAGAAGCAGTGAAACAGGCCGCCGGCATCAAAGGCGTTACGAAAGTGCTGGCATGCGACGACGCGGCGTATGCATGGCCGCTGGCGGAGAATGTCGCGCCGCTGCTGGCATCGGTCGCCAAGAATTATTCGCACGTGCTGGCGACCGCTACCACCACGGGCAAAGACATCATGCCACGCTTCGCGGCGCTCGTGGACTCGTCGCAGGTGTCGGACATCGTGCAGGTCATCTCGCCCGATACGTTTGTGCGCCCGTTCTATGCAGGAAACGCGCTGGAGACGGTAAAAACCAGCGAGGCGATCAAGATCATCACCGTGCGGCAGACGGCGTTTTCGCCCGCGCCGGACGGCGGCAGTGCTGCGGTGGAGAATCTTCCCGCGCAGGCGGCCAGCGACAAAGCCACTTTCGTCAGCGTGCAGGAAAGCAAATCGGAAAGGCCGGAGCTTACCAGCGCGCGCGTGGTGGTGTCGGGCGGGCGCGGCATGGGCTCGGGCGAGAATTTCAAGCATCTCGAAACGCTGGCCGATAAGCTCGGCGCGGCGCTCGGCGCGTCGCGCGCGGCGGTGGATGCGGGCTTCGTGCCTAACGACTGGCAGGTGGGGCAGACGGGGAAGATCGTCGCGCCCGACCTTTATATTGCTGTGGGGATTTCCGGGGCCATCCAGCACCTCGCGGGCATGAAAGACAGCAAGGTGATCGTCGCCATCAACAAAGACGAGAACGCGCCCATTTTCGAAGTTGCCGATTACGGGCTGGTTTCGGAATGGCAGACGGCGTTGCCGGAGCTTGAGGCGTTGCTTACGAAATAGCATGTCCGCCCCGCTAACACTGGCAATCGCCCAATGCAATCCCATCGTCGGCGATATCGCGGGCAATGCGGAGATGATTCTTGCGCAGTATAAGCAGGCTTGTGCGAAGGGTGCGGATATCGCCGTGTTTCCCGAACTGGCGCTGGTGGGGTATCCCCCGGAAGACCTGATCCTTTCCCCGTCGTTTCGCGCGGATGCGATGAAAGCGCTGCATGCCATTGCTAAAAAAACCACGAAAGATAATGCGCTGATCGTCGGTAGTGTGTGGGAAGAAAAAGGCCGCAGCTATAACGCGGCGATCATGATGGCGGGCGGGAAAATCCTGCACGTGCAGCCGAAACTCAGCTTGCCGAATTACGGCGTTTTCGATGAAAAACGCCTGTTTTCCGCGGGCGATAAACAATCCGTGGTGAAGTGGTGCGGAGTGACTTTCGGGCTGCTCGTGTGCGAGGATGTCTGGACGCAGGCGTTGCCCGTGAACCTGAAGCGCAAGGGTGCGACGGTGCTGATCGCCATCAACGCCTCGCCCTTCGAAGCGGGAAAACTCGCGCTGCGCCATGCGCAGGTGAAGAAGGCGGCGCTGGCTGCGAAACTGCCGGTGGTTTACGCCAACATGGCGGGCGGGCAGGACGATATCGTGTTCGACGGCGGGTCGTTTTCCGTGTCGGCGGCGGGAAAAATCGTGTCGCAATTGCCGGAGTTTGAAGAAGGCGTGTTCGTGCTTCCGACCTTAGCAAAAACCATGAGCCGTGAAGAAACGCTGTGGCAGGCGATGAAGACGGGCCTGCGCGATTACGTGCGCAAGAATGGTTTTACTGGCGTGGTGCTCGGTATTTCCGGTGGCATCGATTCGGCGGTGACGGCGACGGTGGCGGCGGACGCGCTGGGCAGGGAAAACGTGAAAGGCGTGCTGCTGCCGTCGCCCTACACCTCGCGTGAAAGCAATGAAGACGCGCTGGCGCTGGCGGAAAATCTCGGCATTGAAACCATGACGATTCCGATTACGGAAGCGATGCTGACATTCGAGGAGCGCCTGAACCCCGTGTTTCATGACGCGGCGTGGATGGAAAATCCTGCGGTGGGCGGGAATTTGCAGGCGCGCCTGCGCGGCGTGACGCTGATGGGATTGTCGAATCGCTTCGGCTGGCTGCTGCTTTCCACCGGCAATAAATCGGAAATTGCGGTGGGGTATTCGACGCTCTACGGCGATTCCTGCGGCGGGTATAATGTGCTGAAGGATGTGTATAAGACGCAGGTCTATGCGCTGGCGAACTGGCGCAACGAGCAATCCGCCGCGATTCCGCGCCGTTCCATCACCAAGGAACCCACCGCCGAGTTGAAACCCGGCCAGCGCGATCAGGACCAGCTGCCGCCGTATGTGACGCTGGATGCGATTCTGGCCCTGCATATCGAGGGCCGTAAACCGGCGAATGAGATCGTGGCGAAGGGGTATAAGCGTGACGTGGTGGAGAAAGTGCTGCGCATGGTGCGGCTCTCCGAATACAAACGCCGCCAGTCATGCCCCGGCGTTAAATTGTCGCCGATGCTGTTTGGGAAAGACCGAAGGTTTCCGCTGACGAATAAGTTTTAAATTCCTACCCCCTCCCTAGCCTCCGCCACTTTATGGGAGAGGGGATGGCGGTAAGCATAGCTATCCCTATTTGACTAAAAAAAGCAAAATGTTATAATCTTTCCCATGAATAAGTTTTGTAAGGGATGTATTCGAACTGGGCTGACACTGTGTGTATGTGCTGGGCTTGTTTCGTCTGACCCGAATTCAAAGATACCTAGGCACGCTATAGATCAAATTGCAGCATTGACCGTTTCTAGCTCAGGTGCTCCTACATCTACGCCTTT
>CAZBUX010000161.1:0-2242 GCA_964495185.1 uncultured Rickettsiales bacterium
GGGAACGCCGAGAACAGGTTAGTGATGACGGTTGCGCCCCAGAAGCTCATCTGGCCCCACGGCAGCACGTAGCCCATGAATGCGGTGGCCATCATGAGGAGCAGAATGACGATGCCGAGCCACCAGAGGATTTCGCGCGGGCGCTTGAACGAGCCGTAATAGAGGCCGCGGAAAATATGGATATAGACCACGACGAAGAACATCGATGCGCCCACCGCGTGCGCATAGCGCAGCAGCCAGCCGTAATTGACGTTGCGCATGATGCTTTCGACGCTGTCGAACGCGTCTTTGACGTTCGGCGTGTAGTGCATGGCGAGGAAAAGGCCGGTGAGGATCTGCATCACGAGGCAGATGCCAGCGATGGAGCCGAAATTCCACCAGTAATTCAGGTTGCGCGGCGCGGGGTATTTCGAGCCGAGGCTGTTATCGAGCAGGGAGATGATCGGCAGGCGGTATTCGATCCAGCCGAGGATTCCGGGTTGTTCGGTTTTGGGTGCGTGCGCCATATGTGGTTAGCCGATCTTTACGCGGTTGTCGGAAAGGAATTCGTATTTCACGACTTCCAGATTTTTCGGCGCAGGGCCCTTGCGGATGCGTCCTGCGGTGTCGTAATGCGAGCCGTGGCAGGGGCAGAACCAGCCGCCGCCGCCGGGGCCGCCGAATTCGCCGGCGCCGGAAAGCGGGATGCAGCCCAGATGCGTGCACACGCCCTTCATGATCAGCCACTGTTCATGGCCTTTTTTCACGCGCGCGTCGTCCGTTTCGGGGTCTTTGAGGGTGGCGACGTCGACCTTGCGCGACTCTTCGATATCGGCCGGGGTGCGGTGGCGGATGAACACGGGAGCGCCGCGCCATTTCACCTTGATCGTCTGTCCGGGCTGGATGGGGGCGAGGTCGACTTCGATGGACGCCAGCGCCAGCACGTCGGCGGCGGGGTTCATGCTATCGACGAAGGGCACCGCAAGGCAGCCTGCGCCGACGGCGGTGATGGCGCTGGCGGTCAGCACCATGAAATCGCGGCGGGTGGGTTCTGCGGCGTGTGAAAGGGGTGTGGCGTGCGGGGTGTTATGGTCCATGAAATGTCTCAACAAAAATGACGTTGAGCTTTCTATAACAAAACCCGGCGAAGTTTCAACCCAATTAAGTGATTATCGTTACTTCGCGCCCGGCTCGGTGACGGGAAGCGATTTGCTCGCCAGCTGGCCGATGAGATATTCGATGTCGTGGCGGCCGATGACGGCGGCGAATTCGGAGCGCTGGGTGGTGATCATGCTGACGCCTTCGACGGTGACGTCGATGATGCGGAAGCCCGTTTCTTCCTTGCGGAGGCGGTAATCGACAAGCACGGGTTCGGCGTTCTTGTCGGCGCCTTTGAGCTGCATGCCGACGGTGTATTCGCCGTCGCCGTTATCTTCGCTTCCGACGATGGTGAAGCTGCCGCTGGTGTATTCGGCGAAGCGCGAGGTGTAGTGCTTGATAAGAAAAGCCTCGTATTCCTTGAGGTATCGCGTTTTCTGGTCGTCGGTGGCGTCGCGCCAGTAGCGTCCCATAACGAAGCGTCCGACCCATTTGATATCGACGTTTTCGGCGAAGATACGGTCGAGCTTCGCCTGCTTGGCGGCCTTCGTAAGTTTTTCGCTGGTGATGATGTCGAGCGCCTTGCTTGCGACGTCTTCCATATATTTACCCGCGGCTTTTTCGCCGTCCGACGCGGGAGCTGCGAAAACCGACGCGGAGAAAAACACTGCGGCTGCGATGGCGGTGAGGGGAGCGGAAAAACGCATGGTTATTTAAAACCCGGCCTTTTGCTGCGCTTTATCCCGTGCGGCCTTCGCGCGCCTGATGTCCGTCATACGTTTTTGCGTATAAGCACTGCGGAAGGTGCTGTAGGGATCGAGCGAGGTGGCGTAAATATCGTCCAGCAGTTTCATGTTCTGCGAGCGCTGGTCAATAGCGGTGCTGCTCCACATGACGTAAGACACGCCATCGTCAATATAGTTGAAGGGGTTGAGGAAGGCGTCGGCGACGCGGCCGGTGCCGTCGCGCAGGTTGGACGGCCCGATGATCGGCAGCACGAGATACGGCCCGGCTTCACAGCCGTAGCTGGCGAGCGTGTCGCCGAAATTGGTGTCGCGCACTTTGAGGTCGGTTTCCGCCGCGACGTCGAAGAGGCCGCCGATGCCGACGGTGGTGTTGACGACGAAGCGCCAGAACGACGAGAAGCTGTTTTCTGGGTCACCCT
>CAZBUX010000161.1:2252-4191 GCA_964495185.1 uncultured Rickettsiales bacterium
GCACCGAATTGGCGAAAATGACCGGGGTATAGAGGTTCACCAGGAAGTTATGGACCATTTCCTGGCCCTTTTCCGGGGTGACGCCGCGATAGACCATGGTGACGGGCTTCAGTATGGCGCCGTCAACGGTGTAGTTGAACTGGTAAACGACGCGGTTGAAGGGTTCGAGCGGATCTTCGTCCACGGCGGTTTTACCGGCGGGGGCATGGGTGCAGGCGCTTAAAGCCAGCAGGGCGGCGATGACCAGTGCGTTACCCCATTTCATACTCATATCCTTCTGACCCTTCGAACTTTTATGCGTTGACCGGGAAACGCTTCCCTCATTCTACGCTAACGCAAACCCGTTAAGCATTTATGAATTACTTATACGGCTGTTTATAACTTTGTCGGGGGCGATTATAGGTATATTTACCAAGCCAGCAAGATAACGCCGTACAGGCCGTAAATTAAGACTAGCCATGTTGCATATTCGCCACAAAGCATTCCTGCCACGCCGGGCTTGACCCGGGCATCGATTGGCTTAAAGAATGGGCCCCCGCCTCAAGGCCGAGGATGACAAACGCTTAATATCATCGTAGTTTGAATCGCATGAACGCAATGCCCACCGTTTCCTTCGAATTTTTCCCGCCCAAAACGCCTGAGATGGAGCAGAAGCTCTGGGGCGCGATCCGCGAACTGGAATCGCTGTCGCCGTCCTTCGTGTCGGTGACGTACGGCGCGGGCGGCGGCACGCGCGAGCGCACGCACGCCACCGTCAAGCGCATCGTCGATGAAACGAAACTGAAACCCGCCGCGCACCTCACCTGCGTCAGCGCCAGCCGCGCCGAAGTCGACGCGGTCGCGCGCGGCTACTGGGATGCGGGCGTGCGCCATATCGTGGCGCTGCGCGGCGATCCGCCGCAGGGCGCGTCGGCTTATGAGCCGCATCCCGAGGGCTACCGCTATTCCTGCGATCTCGTCGCGGGACTGAAAAATATCGGCGATTTCGAAATCTCCGTGGCGGCGTTCCCGGAAAAACACCCCGATTCGAAAAGCTTTGAAGACGACATCGCCTATTTAAAGAAGAAAATCGATGCCGGCGCCACCCGCGCCATCACCCAGTATTTCTTCGACGTCGAGCATTACGAGCGCTTCCTTGCCCTTGCCCGTAAATCCGGCGTTACCATACCTATCGTGCCGGGCATCATCCCCATCGGCAATTTCGCGCAGGTGAAGAAATTCTCCGCCATGTGCGGCGCCAGCGTGCCCGCATGGCTGGAAAAAGCCTTCGAAGGCCTCGATGAAACTCCGGCGAAGCGCAACGAAACCTCCATCCGCGTCGCCGCCGAGCAGTGCCGCAAGCTTATCGCGCTGGGCGCTGACCACATCCATTTCTACACGCTGAACCGCGCCGACCTGACCAAGGCGGTGTGCAGGGAACTCGGCATAAACTAGCCCCTTCCGGGCCCTCTCATCCCAGCCTACACTTAACTGTCATTGCTTCGCTACGCTTGCAATGATGAACAGTGAAATAACAATTGCTTAACGCTAAAAATGCAAAGAAATGCAAAGAAATGTCAAGAATTCCGCCTCAAACCAGAGGTATAAAAATAATCAACGCGCTGTAATAAAATGATTTATCGATGATTTTTGGAAAATAAAGCGGTTCCAGACGGCCCAGACCCGGCACCAAGCGGTCCGGCTACGGCTAAAAACAGTATCAAAAAGGATTTTTATAGCCCCTATGCCTTATCGCTGATCGCTTATGCCTGATTAAAGCAGCCGTTCCAGCTTGATCGACACGCGCTCGTTGCGTTCGCGGTTTTCGGGGATGGGCTTGCCGTTGATATCCTTATTGGGCACGCGCGGCTGGGTGTCGGCGTAGCCGATGGCGCGCAGCCGTTCGGGCTTCATGCCCTGCTCGATGAAATAGCGCACAAGGCGTGCGGCCCGCGCCGAC
>CAZBUX010000162.1:0-4186 GCA_964495185.1 uncultured Rickettsiales bacterium
GTCCGTGCTTGGCACGGGTTTTGCCGTAGTTAAGCCAGTGCCATAGCAGGCATGAATTAACATATTGAAAAAAGAAACTTATATCTATGGCCGATACTGACGCAACCGCCGCTCCCGCCGAAGACCCCGCCGTCGCTGCGCAGGCTGCCGCCGGTGTGGAGCCGGGCGTCGAGGGTCAGGAGCGCATCCTGAACCAGGACGAGATCGACTCGCTGCTTGGCTTCGATGCGAAGCAGGGCGAAACCACGGCGCAGACCGACGGTATTTTCGCCATCCTCAACAAATCCATGACGGCGTATGAAAAACTTCCGATGATGGAAGTGGTATTCGACCGCATGGTGCGCCAGCTTTCGACGAGCTTGCGCAACTACACCTCGGAGAACGTCGACGTTAGCCTCGACTCGATGACTACCATCCGCTTCGACGAATACCTGAATTCCATACCGCTGCCCGCGCTGCTCGTAGTGTTCCGCGCCGTGGAGTGGGAAAATTACGGCATCGTTACCGTCGACAGCTCGCAGATTTATTCGATCGTCGACGTGTTGCTGGGCGGACGCAAGGCTAACCGCCCGGTGCGCATCGAGGGCAGGCCGTACACCACCATCGAACAGGATATCGTCAAGCGCATGGTCGATATCGTGCTGGCCGATATGGCGAGCGCCTTCGAGCCGCTCTCGCCCGCCACCTTTCATTTCGAACGGCTGGAAACCAATCCGCGCTTCGCCACCATCACGCGCCCGGGCAACCCGGCGCTGCTTATCCGTTTCCGCATCGACATGGTCGAGGAACGCGGCGGCATGATCGAAGTGCTGTTCCCGCACACCACCATCGAGCCGATCCGCGACCTGCTGCTGCAGATGTTCATGGGCGAAAACTTCGGTCAGGATACGGTGTGGGAAAAGCACCTTGGCCGCGAGTTGCGCAATACCGCGGTGACCATCGAAGCCGTGTTCAATGAGAAACAGGTGACGCTGAAAGACGTCATGAGCCTGAAAGTCGGCAGCACCATGCTGCTCGACTGCACGCCCGACGACGAAGTGACTATACGCTGCGGCGGCATTCCCGTGACCACCGGCTCGCTGGGCAAAGTCGGCGACCATGTCGCCATCGCCATCAACAGCCCCATCAAGCGCAGGCCGAAGGAACCGCAATGACCGGAACCATCCTGAACCTTGTCGTCAATGTCGCTATCGTGCTTTTGCTTGGCGTTACTATCGCCTATTGCTGGGTCTTAAACCGCCGTATCAAAATATTGCAGGACAGCCGCAGCGAGCTGGCGCAGTTGCTCCAGCATTTCGACGACTCCACCCGCCGCGCTTCCGACAGCATCGTCGCGCTCCAGACCGCCAGCAAGAAAATCGGCGAAAACATCCAACTGCGCATCGAGAAAGCCAATTATCTCATCGACGACCTTGCGTTCATGCTTGAGCGCGGCAATAAGTTAGCTAACCAGCTTGAAGCAAATTTCGCCGTCAGCCGCGCGCGTGACCGGGTCGAATCGCAAACGCAGGAGGCGCCGCCGCAAATGGCCGCCCGCGAACCTGCGCCCGCAGCGAAGCCAGCCCCACGCGTTTCCGCACCCGCACCAAGCAGCAGCGAAAAAACGCGCACGACGCTGGAAGCCGTGCTGGAACGCCTTGCCACGCGCAACAAGCCGCTGATGCCCGACAACGACGAAGACGGCGAAGCCGACAAACAGGCGCGTTCCCGCTCGCGTTCCGAGCAGGAACTGCTGGCCATGCTCAAGACCGGCATTAAGGGCTAGGGCATGAAAATTCTGCGCATCATCCCGGTGACCATCGCCACGGCCACGCTCTTCATGGCGGTGAAGGTCGTCGATGTCAGCCGCGGCACCGGCGAATTCACCGACGCGCTGATCGGCAAGGTTCAGGCCGAGCAGAAACCCGAAAAAGCCAAGCCCGAAGGCGAAGCCAAGGAAGCCAAGGCCTTTGAGCCTAAGAAAGAAAAGGAAGGCGGTCACGGCGAAGAGAAGAAATCCGATAAAAAGGAAAGTGGCCACGGCGAAGAGAAGAAAACCGATAAGAAAGCCGACAAAAAAGAAGAAGGTGGTCACGGTGAAGCCAAGGGTGAAGGCGATGGGCACGGCGCCAAGGAAAAGCCGAATCCTAACGTTTCCGAAGATCCGGGCGAAATCACCGACCGGCATTTTTCCGCCTCCGAACTCGAAATCCTGAAAAACCTCTCCAAGCGCCGCGACGAGCTTGACCGCTGGGAGCGCAACATACAGGTGAAGGAGGCCACGCTTGAAGCCACCGAAAAGCGCATCGAGGAAAAACTGTCCCAGATCGACGTCATGAAAAAAGAAGTCGCCGAGTTGCTGCAGCAGTACAACACGCAGGAAGACGCCAAGATTAAAAGCCTCGTGAAAATCTACGAAAACATGAAGCCCAAGGAAGCCGCCCGCATCTTTGACGAGGTCGAAATGCCGATTCTCCTGCTCGTCATCGACAAGATGGCGGAAAAGAAAGCCGCGCCCATCCTCGCCAGCATGGACCCGAAAAAGGCCAAGCAGTTAACCGTAGAGCTGGCCGCCCAGCGCCGTCTTGACACAGCCCGCCTGAACACCGCCGTTTCCCAGTCCCAACCCAAAAGCCAGCAGCCGTAAAACCGTCCTATGAAAATCCTTGCGAAACTGTCGAAATTTTTCCAGCCGTTCCAGCCCGACCCCGGCATTTTCCGCGAGTACGATATTCGCGGCGTCGTGGACCAGACCCTCTACAGTGAGGACGCCTACTGGATAGGCCGCGCTTTCGCGGCGCTGGTGGCAGGCGAGCCGGGCGCGAAAATCGCCATCGGCCGCGACGGGCGGTTAAGCTCGCCGGAACTGGCCACAGCCCTCGCCAAGGGTATAACCGACTGCGGCGTGGACGTCGTCGATCTCGGGCTGGTGCCCACTCCGATGTTGTATTTCGCCGCGCATAAGCTTCCGGCTTCGGGCGGGGTCATGATCACCGGTTCGCACAATCCGCCCGATCATAACGGCTTTAAATTCATTCTCCATAACCACGCGTTTTACGGTAAAGACATTCAGGCGCTGCGCACGGCTATCGAAGCCGGTGCCTTCCCCAAAGGTAAGGGCAAGAAAACCGCGCAGAATCTTCACTCCTCCTATCTCGCCTGCCTAGTGAAAGCCTATGACGGCACGCGCGCGCTGAAAGTGGGCTGGGACGCGGGCAACGGCGCTACCGGCGACGTCATGACCGCGCTTGCGCAGAAACTCCCCGGCGAGCACACCACGCTCTTCGCCGAGATCGACGGCACCTTCCCCAACCATCATCCCGACCCGACCGTGCCGAAAAATCTGGAAGACCTGATCAACGCCGTGCGCACGAAAAAACTCGACGCGGGCATCGCGTTCGACGGCGACGGCGACCGCATCGGCGTGGTTGACGACGAAGGCGAAATCCTCTGGGGCGACCAGCTCCTGATGCTCTACGCTGCCGACGTGCTGCGTGAGCGCCCGGGCGCCACCGTCATCGCCGACGTCAAGGCCAGCCAGACGCTGTTCGACGAGGTCGCCCGCCTCGGCGGAAAGCCGCTGATGTGGAAAACCGGCCACTCGCTGATCAAATCGAAAATGGCCGAAACCGGCGCGCCGGTCGCAGGCGAAATGAGCGGCCACATTTTCTTCGCCGATAAATACCTTGGATTCGACGACGCGCTCTACGCCGCCGTTCGCCTGCTCGGCCTGCTGTCGCGCTCGGGCAAAAAACTCTCCGACCTGCGCAAGGCGTTGCCCAAAGCCGTCAATACCCCCGAAATCCGCTTCGCCTGCGACGATAATCGCAAATTCGCCGTGATCGAGGAGGTCAAGAAACGCCTCGCCGCGCAGAAAGCGGATTTTTCCGATGTGGACGGCGTGCGCGTGGCGGCAGGCGGCGGCTGGTGGCTGCTTCGGGCCTCCAACACCCAGCCTATGCTGGTAGCCCGCTGCGAAGCCCCGGACGAAGCCGCCCTTTCCCGCCTCAAAGCCGATTTAAGCGCCCAGCTGGCTGAGAGCGGCGTCACCCTTCCGTAAACTTCGCTTGCCAGCGGGGGAAAATCTTACTAAGCCTTGTCACCCCGCGCCGTTTGCGGGATTTACTGTAACCGGACCCGCGCAGGCGGGATAATGTCGGGGCGTAGCGCAGCCCGGTTAGCGCACCAGTCTGGGGGACTGGGGGTC
>CAZBUX010000163.1:0-4174 GCA_964495185.1 uncultured Rickettsiales bacterium
TCGCGTACACCGAATACGCCAGCCCGCGTTTCTCCCGCACTTCCTGAAACAGCCGCGACGACATGTTGCCGCCGAGGATATTCGCGTAGAGCTGGAGCGCATGGTATTCCGGCGCATGGACCGATACGGTCGGCAGCCCGATCATCAAATGCAGCTGTTCGAGGTCGCGCGTGATTCGCACATCGCCGCCGCGGTAAACCGCTTTCTCGCACACTGGGCCTGCGGGCCGTTTAGCAAACACGAAATACTGCCGCGCCAGTGCCACGAGGTCGGCGTGCGCGATATTTCCCGCTGCCGAAAGTACCATGCGCGGCGGGCGGTAATGCGCGTCCATATAACGGATCAAATCGTCGCGCGTGTAGGAGGCGACTTTTTCCTCCGTGCTTAGAATCGAGCGCCCGAGCGGCT
The DNA here is from genome assembly GCA_964495185.1 of uncultured Rickettsiales bacterium. Classification (GTDB taxonomy): domain Bacteria; phylum Pseudomonadota; class Alphaproteobacteria; order Rickettsiales; family SXRF01; genus CAZBUX01. Next base: position 409 of record CAZBUX010000163.1, read on the forward strand.
GTGCGGGGAACGCTGTCTCATCGAAATAATCGACGATGAGGTCGTCCGGCGTATCGCGGTGCATGGCGATTTCCTGGATGATGACGTCCTGCTCGCGCGCGAGTTCCGCCTTGTCGAAAGCTGAATGCTGCAAAATATCGGCGAGCATGTCGATGGCGAGCTCGGTGTTTTCCTTGAGTACCTTCGCGTAATACACGGTGTTTTCCATCGAGGTATAGGCGTTGAGCTGCCCGCCGATGGCGTCGAAGCTTTCGGCGATGTCGCGGGCGCTGCGGGTGGCCGTGCCTTTGAACGCCATGTGCTCCAGCAGGTGCGAGATGCCGTTTTCCGCCTCGCTCTCGTAGCGCGCCCCCACGCCGCAGCTCACCGCCACCGCGACGCTCTCGACGCCGGGCAGGAATTCGCTGGCCACGCGCAGGCCGTTTTCGAGGGTCGTTACTTGGTAGGTCATGATGTGTGCTTTGCTATGTAAGATTTGATTGCCGCCGCATCGGCCGCGATTTCCGTCATGCGTTCCTCACGCTCGAAGAGGTCGGCTAAATGCGACGGCAGTTCAGGATGTACGCCGCAGGCTTTTTTCACGGCATCCGGGAATTTGGCGGCGTGGGCGGTGGCGAGCACCACCAGCGGCGTGCCGGTATCGGCTTTGCAGCGCTGCCCCGCCACCAGCCCCACCGCCGTATGCGGGTCGAGCAGGTAACCGTTCATCTGGCAGGTCTGCGCGATGGCGGTCAGCGTGTCTTCGTCGCTCACCGACGCGCTTGAAAATTCCGCCCTGAAACGCGCCTGTACTTCCGGCGACAGGGTGAACGACCTGTTCTTTTTGAAATCGCGCATGAGCGTGTCGATAGCGTTGCCGTCGCGGTCGTGCAGGTCGAACAGCAGCCGCTCGAAATTGCTCGACACCTGAATATCCATGCTCGGCGACAGCGTCGGCGTCACCGTGTCCATCCCGTAGGTGCCGGTATTCAGGCAGCGCGTAAGGATGTCGTTGCGGTTGGTGGCGATGATGAGCTGCGCGATCGGCAGCCCCATGCGCTTGGCGATATACCCGGCATACACATCCCCGAAATTCCCCGTAGGCACCGAGAAGCTCACCGCCCGCGACGGCGCGCCCAGCGCCAGCGCCGCGTAGAAATAATACACCACCTGCGCCAGGATCCGCGCCCAGTTGATCGAGTTGACGGCGGCCAGTCCCTGCGCCTTGCGGAAAGTTTCATCGGCGAACAGCGATTTTACGATATCCTGGCAATCGTCGAACGTGCCTGACACGGCAAGGTTATGCACGTTGGCGTCCGCGTAGGTCGTCATCTGGCGGCGCTGCACGTCCGAAACCCGGCCCTTGGGGTGCAGGATGAAAATATCCATATTCCCGCGCCCGGCGCAGCCCGCAATCGCCGCCGACCCGGTATCGCCCGAGGTCGCGCCGATGACGGTGGCTTTGAGTTTGCGTTTCTCAAGGATGCTGTCGAGCAGGCGGCCAAGGAACTGCAGCGCGAAATCTTTAAACGCGAGGGTCGGGCCGTGGAACAGTTCCAGCACGAAGGTATGCGCGTCGAGCTGCGTAAGCGGGGCCACCGATGCATGGCGGAAGGATTTATACGAATCGGCGATAATGCGTTCCAGCATTTCCGGCGCGATGGTGCCGTCCACGAAGCGCGAAATAATCGCGTAAGCGAGTTCCGGGTACGATAGCGATTGCAGCCCCGCGATTTCCGCCATGGAAAACGCCGGGATGCTGTCGGGTACGTACAGCCCGCCATCGGAAGCAAGCCCTGCGAGCACGGCGTCTTCGAACGAGAGTGTGGGCGCGTGTCCGCGCGTGGAGATGTAACGGATGGTCATGGCGTTTTTCGGTAAATCCTCTGTCAGGGGCGAGGATGACACACCAAATCAGGCCTGTTGTCTAGGCTTTCTGCGATAAAACCCGTACATGACCACCGCTACCAGCGCCAGCGAGAACCACGTGACCGCATAGCCTAAATGGTCGTTCCGTAACGATATTTCCCCTGTATTGGGAATCGGGTAGTGTCCCCGCTCGCGCTTGCCGGTGGCTTCCACCACCGCCGGAAGCAGGTTAACCCCGTAAAATTCCGAAAGTTTTGCCATATCCTCGTAAAACCACAGGTTCTTTTCCGGCTGGTTCTCCGGCGAAAAATAGCGCTTTTCCCGCAAAGGCCTAAGCACGCCCTGCACGGTGGCCGCCCCCATCGGGGTATTGTCCTTGTCCGGCGGCGAGAACCCCCGGTTGACGAGGATGGTTTTGCCGTCCGTCATCGTAAACGGCGTCAGCATGAAATAGCCCAATTCCTGATCCTGCATCCGCCCGACCAGATAGATGGTCTTGCCCGCATATGCGCCTTTGAGCGTCACATTATGGTAATAGCCCTGTGTCAGGTCGGCGGGAAGTTCGGTCAGCGGCGGCTGGTTTTTCACCGCCTGCACATCGGCGATCAGCCGCTCTTTCCACGCCAGACGCTGTACCTGCCACGTACCGAGCGTGCAGAATACGACGAAGGCCGAAAGGCAGAAGAGCAGGGGTATGGATTTTTTGATCATGGCCTGTAACCGGAAGGGTGAGGGGGCACCCTAACGCAAACGGCCCGCGCGATCAATGCGCTACTCGCGGTGGGTGGCCTGCGCGCGTTTTTCGAGTCCGCGCTTTATCGCGTCGGCGGTGCTTTTGAATGTGCTTTGATCGAGCATCTTCATGATGGTTTGCTCTTTAACGGGGCCGAGCGTGGCATCCTGATGCTTGGCGATAAGGCCGACGATAGCCATAGTCGGTGGGTGGGGGAGTTTCTGGCCGCCTTCTTTACCCATCCTGCTTACGGCCTGGGCATATCGTTCCGTATTTTCCAAGAGGGTTACGATAGCTGAGGCCAGCGGGGTATAGCCACGATCGTCAGGCATATTGATGAATTTATGCGCGTCCTGACTTTTCAGCAGCTCCATGACGGTGCCGGTATCGTCGCCGAGGATGGCGGTGTGCAGTCGCTGCGCGTTTTCTTTATCTGTGGTCATGGTTCGTGTTCCTATAGCGTTCCGTCGCATGATACCAAACGCCCTGCGCCGAGACAATTAATTTCTATTAATCCCTGCGTCCCTGCCGGTTAGGGCCGTTTAGGGCTTGAATCCGGGGGCGAGGCTCCATATATAAATAGCCTTGGTACTGGTTTTATACATTTTTCATCGCATAGGAGCATTTCATGAGCGTATTGGTCGGCAAGCAGGCCCCGGATTTCACCGCCAAGGCGGTATTACCCGATAACAGCATTGAGGAAAGCTTCAACCTGTTGAATTATTTGGGTATTAAGAAAGACGCCTCCGGCAAGGTCACCAAAAAAGGCAAGCTCGGCGTATTGTTCTTCTGGCCGCTCGATTTCACCTTCGTCTGCCCGTCGGAAATCATCGCCTTCAACAATCGCCTCAAGGAATTCAAGCTGCGCAAGACCGAAGTCATCGGCATCTCGGTCGATTCGCATTTCACGCACCTCGCATGGAAGCAGACCCCGATCGAGAAGGGCGGTATCGGCAACGTGCAGTTCCCGATGGTCGCCGACCTGACCAAATCCATCGCCCGCGACTACGACGTATTGCTCGGCGATGCGGTCGCTTTCCGCGGCACCTTCCTCATCGACGGCAACGGCGTCGTGCGCCATCAGGTCGTCAACGACCTGCCGCTTGGCCGCAACGTCGATGAAGCGCTGCGCATGGTCGACGCGCTGCAATTCCACGAAGAGCACGGCGAAGTCTGCCCCGCCAA
>CAZBUX010000164.1:0-4142 GCA_964495185.1 uncultured Rickettsiales bacterium
TGGGGTATTGCTTGAATATGGCGCTTTCCTCAGGTTTCTCGATGTGCTGCTCGACAGCGATAAGACCCTTCGCTTTCATCAGTTTGCACAGCGCGAACATCAGGCAAAGCAGATCGCGGTAATCCTGCTTTTTCCATTTCGGGCCTTTGAACGCCTTCATCACTTCTTTGAAAATGCCCTTCAATACGTTGCCTTTGCACGACACCATCTGCGCACCGATCGCTGCGCCGAAAATCATGGTAAGCTCGTGCGGCAATGCATGCAGAATAATTTCGATTTTCCCGCCGGAATGGATGTATCCGCCGAACACCAGCACGAAGATGAGAACGAGGCCGATAATGGAAAGCATTGGCAGGCTGCACGCGTTTAAAGGTTTCTACACCTTCGATTTTAAACAGGAAAATACCAAGATTCCGTTAAGCCATAAGCGGTTACGGCAACGTTAACAGGGATGATTTTATCGTGTATAACAAGGCGATTAGGAGAATCATGCCCCTATAGGACACCGCTCAGGCAGCTATTTCTTCCGCCGATAAAACGCCGTTAACCACGCGTATTTTATCCAGAACCGTCTGCGGCACATCGTATTTCCCGGGAAGCTGGATATCCGCGTATTCGTTGCCGAGCAAGGCTGAAAGCGTAATCGCCATCGCCCCCTGCTCACCGGGATTGCCAAGAAGGCCGCGGATCTGGGTAAGCGCGTCGGGGCGGTTGACGGTGATGCGCAACGCCCCGCCGCCGCGGATTCGCTGCTGCTTCATCCACGCCTCATCGAAAAGCGAGATCGACTGCGCGATCAGGCGTATGCCTGAATCGTCCATTTTCGCATCGGCCTGTATCAACAGAATACGGCTGTTTTCGAGATTGTCGCGATGCTGCGCGAGCAGGGCTTCATTGAAAATGGATACTTCATAAACGCCGCCCATATCCGAAAGCTGGACGAAGGCGAAACGCCCTTTATCCGACGCTTTGAATTTGCGACCGGTGACGACGCCCGCCAGCCTTACGGAGCGATACTGGCCGGTCAGCTTTTCGGCAAGCGACGAAGATGAGACGACGCCCATTTTTTCCAGGGCCGTACGATACCCCGCCAGGGGGTGGGAAGTAAGGTAAAAGCCGATTGCGGCAAATTCGTTTTCCAAACGTTCCAGCGCAGACCAGTCGGAGACTTCGCCAAGCGCAGGCTTGCGTAAATCCGACGTACCACTGGCGGCAAACAGGCTTTCCTGTTCGCTTTCACGGTCACGCTGAAATGCGGCTCCGTAGCCCATGATCAGATCGAGGCAATCGAAAAGCTGGCGGCGGTTGGCGTGCAGCGAATCGAATGCACCGGCTTTCACCAGATGCTCGAGCGCCCGGCGGTTTACCGCTTCGGCAGGCGCACGTGCTACGAAATCGAAAATGTCTTTATACTCCCCGCCGGTATTGCGCTGCGCCACCACCTGCTCCATAGCCTGCGCGCCGACGTTGCGCACAGCCGCCAGCGCGTAGCGGATGGCACCGTCCTCGACACTGAACAAAACCCCGGAGCGGTTTATGTCGGGCGGCAGAAGGTTGATGCGGAAATGCGCCGCCTCCTCGCGGAATATGCCGAGCTTATCGGTATTGTGCATATCGTAGGTCATCGACGCGGCGATGAATTCGACGGGGTAATTGGCCTTGAGGTATGCAGTCTGGTAGGCGATCACCGCGTAGGCCGCAGCGTGGGATTTGTTGAAGCCGTATTCGGCGAATTTAGCGATGAGATCGAAAATGCTGGCGGCTTGTTTTTTATCGACGCCGCGGGCCGTAGCGCGCTCCACGAAAATACCGCGCTGCGCCTCCATTTCCGAACGGATTTTCTTACCCATCGCGCGGCGCAGCATGTCCGCCTCGCCGAGGCTGTAGCCCGCCAGCAGCTGCGCGATCTGCATCACCTGCTCCTGGTAGATGATGACGCCGAAGGTTTCTTTCAGCACCTGCTCAAGCATGGGGTGCAGGTATTCGGGTTTCTCAGTGCCGTGCTTGCGTGCGATATAGGTCGGGATATTGTCCATCGGGCCGGGACGATAGAGCGACACGAGCGCGATGATGTCCTCTAGGGTGTCGGGCTTTAGCTTTTTCAGCGTATCGCGCATGCCCGCGCTTTCAAGCTGGAACACGCCGACCGTATCGCCCTGCCCCAGCATAGCGTAGGTTTTCGCGTCGCCCTCGGGAAGCGTGAGCAGATCGACATGGATGTTCTGCGCCTTGAGCAGTTCGACGGCACGGACAAGCACGGTGAGCGTTTTCAGCCCAAGGAAGTCGAACTTCACGAGCCCTGCGGATTCGGCGTATTTCATCGAATACTGCACCACCGGCATGTCGGATTTCGGATCGCGGTACATGGGCACCAGCTCGGAAAGCGGCCGGTCGCCAATCACCACGCCCGCAGCATGGGTGGAAGCGTGACGGTTCAGGCCTTCGAGCTTGAGGCTGATATCCACGAGTTTTTCTACCGTCTCATCTTCGCGGATGGCGGCCTTGAACATGGGTTCGAGCTTGATGGCCTCAGCAAGCGTAACGGGATTGGCGGGATTGTTGGGTACCATCTTGCAGATTTTATCGACCTGACCGTAGGGCATCTGCAAGACGCGGCCTACGTCGCGCAGAACGGCGCGCGCCTGTAGTTTACCGAAGGTGATGATCTGTGCCACACGATCATGGCCGTAACGTTTCTGCACATAACGAATCACTTCTTCGCGGCGATCCTGACAGAAATCGATATCGAAGTCTGGCATCGAGACGCGCTCGGGGTTCAGGAAACGCTCGAAAAGCAAGCCGTAGCGCAGCGGGTCGAGATCGGTAATGAGCAGCGCCCACGCAACCAGCGAGCCCGCACCGGAGCCGCGGCCAGGGCCGACGGGAATGCCCTGCGCCTTGCTCCAGCGGATGAAATCGGAGACGATGAGGAAGTAGCCGGGAAATTTCATTTTAATGATGGTATTGATCTCGAAGGCGAGACGTTCGCGATAAGGCTTGGCTTTCGCTTCTTTGTCCGCGTCGCTCATGCCCGGAGTGAATACGAGCTTGTTCAGGCGATCTTCCAGCCCCGCTTCCGATTGCTTTTGCAGCGCCTCTTCTTCGGTCATGCCTTCGGCGACGAAACGCGGGAGGATCGGCGCTTTGGATGTGGCGACAAAGGCGCAGCGCCGTGCGATGGCAACGGTATTTTCCAACGCTTCCGGGATGTCCGCAAAAAGCTCGATCATGTCCTGCGCAGGTTTCAGGCGGTGCTCCGGTGTGAGCCTGCGGCGGGTATCTTCGCCGACATAACTGCCCTCGGCGATGCAGAGGAAGGCGTCATGCGCCTCGAACATATCCTCGCTGATGAAATAGGCGTCATTAGTGGCGACCAGCGGGATGTTGCGCTTATAGGCAAGGTCGATCATGCGGCGTTCGATGACCTGTTCGTTTTGCAGGCCGTGGCGCATCAGCTCGACGTAGAGCCGGTCTGCGAATATTTTTTGCAGCTTCGATACGTATTCTTCAGCAATGGCGTCGCGGCCTGCGAGCAGGGCTTTTCCGATAGCGCCGTAGATACCCCCCGTGAGTATGATGAGGCCTTCGCTATGGGCGGTTAAATCTTCCAGCGACAATAACGGCGCGGGCTCGGCGGCGGGATTCAGGTAAGATTTGCTTACCAGTGCAAGCAGGTTGCGCCAGCCGGTTTCGTCTTTGGCGTAGGCGAGCAACTGGTCGGGCTTCTGGTGGCCCTGCGCGCGCGATTCGGGCGCGAGGTAGGGCTTGATGGGAAGGGCGCAAGCGATGATGGGCTGGATGCCGCTGTCGGCAGCCGCCAGCGAGAATTCCAATGAACCGAAAAGGTTAGAGTGATCGGTGATACCCACGGCGGGCATATTGTTGGTCTTGCACCACTTGACGAGATCCTTGATCGAAATCGCGCCTTCGAGCAGCGAAAACGACGAGTGAACCCGTAGATGAATAAAGCCGGGGGACATCATGCGGCGCTCTTGAGCACGCCGTTTTGAAGGGTGACGACGCGGTCCATGCGGGCGGCGAGCGCCATGTTGTGCGTGGCGACGAGAGCGGCAAGCTGATGCTTTTTAGCCATATTCATAAGCAGCGTGAATACCTGCTCGGCGGTATTCGGGTCCAGGTTG
>CAZBUX010000165.1:0-4130 GCA_964495185.1 uncultured Rickettsiales bacterium
AATGGTGGCGCAGTAGTAGCGCTACTAACTTTTTTTGGAACTACATGGAAAGATAATCATTCTATAATTTCAAAAGTTATACCATCGATGGAGGCCTTTTTAGTTGGCCTTTTGTTATCTATTGCCGTAGGCGCATTTTCTTATCTCGCCCAACTTTCGTTTAGTCATTCTAAAGATGGAATTGGTACTGTTTTTCAAATTTTAGCCATTGCCTCTGGAGTTATTAGCTTGGCAGGTTTTGCTTGTGGTGCTTGGCACGTAGTGGACGCCTTTAAGGTTGTAACGCCTTCATCTCCTTCATAACATCAATTAAGACGCTGTTTTATGCCTAGAAAATTCACTAAAGGTTTGCAGCGCATTTTCCTCGCCCTGCTGTCTGCCTGTGGCATTTACGCCTCCTACCTCGCCACTATCGACGAATCCGACCTGCCCCCGCTGCGCGACGGCGACCTCGTGTTCCAGACGACGTGGACGAACCAGTCGCTTGCCGTGGGCGTCGCTACCGGCAGCCTTTATTTGCATACGGGGATTGTGGAGCAGACCGATCACGGCCCCGTCATCATTCATGCGGGCGCAAAGGTGGGCAAAGAATCGCTGCACGACTGGATTGACGGCGGTATTTTGAAGCGGTTTGCAGTGTATCGTTACAGGAATTTATCCGCCGAGCAGGGCAAACATATCGTGCAGGCCGCCCGCCAGTATATCGGCAGGAATTACGATCTGTATTTCCTGTTCGATAACGACACGATTTATTGTAGCGAACTACCGTATCTGGCTTTTAAACAAAGCAATATCGCACTCGGTACGGTCAAAAAAATCGGCGAGCTCTCAGTGAATAACGCTTTCGTAAAAAAGCTGATCGAGCAGCGCTGGCGGAATTATCCTAAATGCCGTGAAGACGGGCTTACTTTCGAACGTTGCTATGACATCATTATGGCACAGGAGCTGATCAGCCCGGTGGAACTAAGCGACGACCCGAAGCTGGAGCGGATCTTTACCAACTACCCGTAAATACGCATGACAATCGGCAAAAACCCCATAATATGCCTGTTATGAACTCCATCGACCCGAAACTTCTCGCCACTGACCGCGCCACGCTCGCGCGGGCCATCACGCTTATGGAATCCACGCGCGACGACCATCAGGCCGAGGCTCAGACGCTGCTTGCCGCCATATTGCCAAAAACGGGAAAGTCGCTGCGTATCGGCATTACCGGGGTACCGGGAGTGGGTAAATCGACATTTATCGAGTCCTTCGGGCTACATGCCATCGCGCAGGGGCATAAGGTGGCAGTGCTGGCGGTCGATCCGTCGAGCAGTAAATCGGGTGGTTCCATACTTGGCGATAAAACGCGCATGGCGGGACTCGCGCAGCACGACGACGCCTTCATCCGTCCCTCGCCCACCGGCGGCTCGCTCGGCGGGGTGGCGCGGCGCACGCGGGAATCTGTCATGCTCTGCGAAGCGGCGGGTTACGACATCATCATCGTGGAAACCGTAGGCGTCGGCCAGTCGGAGACCGAAGTGGCCGATATGGTGGATATGTTCGTGCTGTTACTCCTGCCCGGCAGCGGCGACGAATTGCAGGGCATAAAAAAAGGCATCGTCGAGCTGGCGGACATGATCGTGGTCAACAAAGCCGACGGAGACCTTGAACTACAGGCCAAACGTGTCCGCACCGATTATTCGGCAGCGCTCAAGCTGCTGCATCCCTCCAGCGCCAACTGGCAGCCCAAAGTCGTCACCTGTTCGGCGCTGACGGGCAAGGGAATTCCTGAATTATGGCAGTCGGTCATGGAGTTCGGAGTCATCATGACTAAATCGGGTGAACTGAAAAACCGCCGCGGCGAGCAGGCACTGTAATGGATGTGGAAAGACATCCGCGAGGGGCTGGTGACGCGGTTCATGGCTAGAAAAGGTATGAAGAGTAAAATTGAGTCGATTGAAAAAGATATATTTTCTGGAAAAATATCCCCCGCGCAGGCCGCCCAGAAAGTGCTGGCGGAACTCGCCTGAGCCCGTTATCTTGTTAAAGATAGTTAATGCATCTCAGGGGATCGGACATGCAAAAAGAGTATAGCGTGCGCAATGACAATGGTGAGCTTATCGGCTACGGCCAGCTTACCACGCCGGAGAAACCGGTTAATTATAACGGCAACGATATCGTTACCGGCGAACTCAAAACTTATAGCCCGAATAAGGAGTTGCAGGATGAACTTCTGTTTACGCTCGATCGCGGCATTATTCTCAAATCCGCCAATGGCAGCGAAATTGCCATCAATCATCCGGAAAAAAATACGTTACCGCTGATGTTCGGAAATAATGATAAATTTTATGAGCAAACCGCGCAGCGCCTGACCGGCATCATGGTAAACCATCAGGGCAGCGCTGAGAGCCTTGCTCAGGAATTATCTGAGAATTTTTCCACCGCGCTCAGACTAAAGCTCGCCATGCCGATGGGAATGAAAAGCATGGGTATTGCTGCTAGCAGCACGGCTATCGGTGTGTAATTAACGCTATGCGGGAACTTCTGAACGACGATGGCATCGATTACGCTAAAGCGCTCGAACTGATGAAGGTTCCTGCAGAGAGGCGTACGCAGGAACAGATTGATGTATTAGGGGAGATTCTGCTTCCGGTAGCGAGGCGGCGTGCCGCTGGTTTCTCCAGCCGTTTCAAAAGCACATCACATGTGACTGAGTTGGATTTCGACGAATGCTTTGACGCCGCCCTTAACAAGCTTAGGCAGATCATCGTTGAAACGAACATTTCACCCAAGACTACCGCCGAGGGCCTGCGGGATCTTATTTCTACAGCCATGAAACGCGGTTTTATCGACCTTGAGCGGGAGTTTAGCGGGCGCGACGGACAGCGGGAGGCCCCGTCGTCTGGCGATAAAACACTTGAGCATATCCCTGATCCGACAGTACTTACTCCCGCAGAAAACGTTATCGCCCGTGAAGACGCAGCCGTTACCGACGCTAACGAACGTTTTATTGCCTGGGTAAAACAACGTCTTAAAGGCAAGCAGTTCGGGGTGTTTAGCGATCATATGCAAAGCTTCGATGTCGGGGAAGTTGCCCTGCCCAAACCGGTACGCGCGCAGAAGCTAGGCATGAAGCCAGCCACGTATGATGTGCATTTAAGCCAGGCGCGTAAGGATATTGATCGTCGCGGTGGTCGTAACGTGGCCTCGCGCATCTTTTCCCGCAATTTTACTCCCGGCGAAGATAACGGCGGCAAGAGCTTCTAAACGTCGAGATTTTCTACTTTCAGCGCGTTGCTTACGATGAAATCGCGGCGCGGTTCGACGACGTCGCCCATCAGTGTAGAGAAGATGGACTCAGTTTCGCCGTCGTCGCCGATTTCGACCTGCAGCAGGCGGCGGGTGGCGGGATTGAGCGTCGTGTCCCAGAGCTGTTCCGGGTTCATTTCACCCAGACCTTTGAAGCGCTGGATGGTAGAGCCTTTGCGGGCGAATTCCATCATAGTGTGATAGAGCGCCGACGGGGTCAGTATCTTCGCTTCGTTCGCCTTGCGGGTGAGCGTCGGCGCATCAGAGAAAAACTCGTCGAAATAGGCGGCCTTGGAAGCGAGGTCGTAGCCTTCCTTGCTGGTCAGCGCTTTTTCGTCGAGCAGGTAGATTTCCTCGACCGCACGCAGCGTGCGGCGGATTTTGTAGACACCTTCTTCGAACAGTACGGTCCATGCGGATTTCTGCTCGCCGCTCAGTTCGTTGACTTTATTTTCCCACGCCTTGGCTTTTTGCACCGGCGTCTGCTTGCTGTCGAATACGTGCGCAAGTGCAGCGGCCTCAATGATGAGCGTGGGCGTGCGCTTGGCGAGCGACTTGATGGAGCTGGCAACTTCGGCAGCCTGTTCCAGAACCTTACGCAGCTCGGGCCCGCTTACTTTTTTCCCTTTACCGTAGGAAAGCTCGGCCTCGTCGAGGCTGGTGGTCATAAGGTGCTGTTCAAGCGCTTCTTCGTCTTTCAGGTATACGTCGCTGTTTCCACGCTTCATTTTGTAAAGCGGGGGCTGGGCGATGTAGAGGTAGCCCTTGGTGATGAGATCGCGCATCTGGCGGAAGAAGAAGGTGAGCAGCAGCGTGCGGATGTGGCTGCCGTCGAC
>CAZBUX010000166.1:0-4111 GCA_964495185.1 uncultured Rickettsiales bacterium
CAGCGTGGCCGCATCGCTCGAATTCGCCATCAATGTCATGCACGTGAAGCACATCGTCGTCATGGGCCACACCGATTGCGGCGGCATCCGCGCCTGCCTTGAGGATAACCACACCCACGACACGCAGGGCATCCGCAAATATCTGACCCCGCTTTCGGCTGTGCGCGAGGACGTCGTGGCGCATGGTGGCGACACGGTGGCGCAGGCGCGCGCGATGGAGCAGGCGGCGGTGCGCCAGAGTATCGCCAATCTCTTAAGCTACGACGTGGTGCGCAACGCCGTCGACGAAGGGCGCGTGGACATTCACGGCTGGGTCATCAACACCGCCACCAAGCGCATCAACGAGATGGATCTGAAAACCGGCGTGTTCGTGCCGATGTCGGGCAAGCAGCAGGGCAGGGGCCTAGGCGGCTAGCCCTGCGTCCATGTATTTCCGGCGGTGCGCCGTGCGCGCTTTATTCCAACCGCGCTCATGCATATTGAAAAAACCCGTCTGCACCAGCGGCTCCACGATCCCGATCGAAAGCGCGATCGACCAGTCGCGGGTCAGCGCATACGCCACCGCGATCGCCACGGTGAAATGCATCAGGCAGTAGGTAAGGGTTTTAACGGTCGTTTCGTGCTTGAAAATCAGGCGGCTCATAGGCTGCTCCATCCAAATATTACATACCTTCATTATACTGCAATTGCGAATCATTTGCAACTAATAAACCCGGCATAAATATTCGGGCGATTCGGCTAAACTATTGTTCATGCGGGCGTCACAATGGGGAGAGGGGGGAATTGGTACAACCATAGGCATCGGCTGCGTCGCTGGCCGGTATCAACCCAACCCAAGGAGAATCCCATGAAAAACATCGTATTATTGACTGCCGCCACCGCCATCGCCATGACCTCAGGCCTTGCCGGGGCGGTCACGCTCACCAACCACGACAAGGACATCGCCAAGGTCCTCGTCCAGATTGACAGCAAGAAAGAGCATATCAACCTGAAATCCGGCGAAACCTTCGACAGCAAGGGCAAAGACGCCATCTTCACCATCGCCTCGGAAAAGCCGGTAGAAGCCAAAGGCGCCGAAACGCTGGTGCTGATGGGCGGCAAAATCACCCCGGCTTCCAAGCCCGCTGAAGCCGCTCCCGCGGCCGGTAGCGTAGTACCCGAAAAAGTCGAGAATAAGCCGGTGGAAAGCACCCCCGCCGCACCGGTGGAAGAAGGCAAGAAATAACCTTCTAACCGATTGTAATTCCTCCCTTTGGGCCGCGGCTTTTGCCGCGGCCTTTCTTTTCTCTTTGAATTGTAATGATAATGTCACGCAATTGTCACACACAGGCGGTAAAATTGTTTTAGACTATTTAAACGTTGAGCCTGCGTTCAGGCTGTTTGTATAGTGTGTGAATGGTACGTTTTATGGCACCCGCCCCGAAAAAAGAATACAGCCTCGAAGAGCTGGAGTCGAAGCACAGCGACATCACCGTGCTTTACGACTTCGCCGAGGAACTCGTCTCCACGGTGGAAAGCCAGTTCGTGGCCGATCCGGAAGCGCAGCTCGAAGTCGTCGAGCCGCTCATCTCCGAGCTGGGCGAAGCCACCGACATCCTCTCCGAGGAATTCACCTACATCGCCGAATCCCGCCACAAGCTTCCAGGCCGCGCCAGCAAATCGCGCATCGAAGCGGCGCTGCGCAAGGTTTACGTCGCAGTCGGCGACTACCACAAGCGCGTGCGCGTTACCGGCAAGAAAGTCACCGGCGCCATCAACAACATCGCCGATCCCATCGTGCAGAAAATCCAGCGCCAGATCGAAAAGATCGTGGTGGTATTCCTCGAATTCATCCAGATTTCGCTGGCCGCCCTCATGGGCAAGGCTGAGCTGGAAGCCCTCAAAACCCGCGACCCGCGCATCGCGCTGATGATGCACCATGCGACGCTGGCCCAGCAGGGACAATAGGAAATCGCCATGACCACAGAAATTCCCTTGCAGAATAAAGCCATTGACACCCTGATCGAGCAGAGCGACCGCCATTTGCTGGCTGCCACCGCCCGGCTGATCGAAGACGTCGCCATGCCCGCTGCGAAGCAGGAGATACAATCTGCCAACCCTGGCCTTGCCGATATCGCGCAGGGTATCCGTTCGTTTATCAAATTCGAAGGCGACAATGTTCAGGTGACCTACAGCAGCTCAAAGCAGGGCGCTGCGGACGGCGATTTTTTCAGCGCGCTGAATGTTGCGGTCGCCACCGCGCAGCAGGTGCTGCAAACGCTCGGGATTGAACTGCAGCCGACGCAGAAGGGCAGCGCGCCGTATACCATCGAATTCAAAAAATCCGACCTCGCCGAAGTCCTGTCGAAAACGCTGGAAATCGACGGCGCCGTGAAAAGCCCAGATGAGCGTCGTTTCCGTATCGCGCACGCCATCGTCGAAAACACCCCCGGCTTTGCCGATAAGGAGCGCACCAAGCGCATCGTGCAACCGGCCGCCGCCAACGTCAAAAGCTGACGGAAGCCATAACCCACCATTATCCGAAGGAATGAACATGTCGAACGACAACATGACCGCAGGCGCTTCGCCTGAAGGGCAGGACAGTAAAGCACAGCCTGGCGAAAAACGGAGAATCGAGTTTCGTGCGCCGCCCCAGCAACAGCAGCCCCGCCCCGATAACTATTTGGAAAAATTGCGCCAGCAGCAGATGCAGGATGGCGATCATCCTTTTACCGGCAGAGTCGCGTAAATCCACAATCGCGGAACGTTTCCCATGACCGATACAGGTGATCTCAAGGAACAGGCGGCCAAAGCGCTGGTTTTCCATGGCGACGAAGCGCTGAAGGGTGCGGTTCAGGCGCTTATCGAAAACGCCGTAAAGCCGTATGCGAGGAAAGTCGTCGGCGGCTACGCTGATGTAATCGCCGCCGATGTTTGCATCAATAACGGCATTATCGGCATAAGCTTCAGGCCGCGCGATTGTGCGGTTGTGGTCCAGAATACCCCGGGCTCCGTTGCAAAGGCGGCAGAGGCCTGCAGGCAGGGCACGGCGGAGATGTTCCATTCGCTCGGCATCCCGGTGCATCAGGGCGAAACCCTCGAAATCTCCCGTGAAAAACTCGTGGAACTGCACTGGCACGCGCTTGATACCGGCAAGGAATACGGTCAATCGGTAGAGCAACGCGCCGCCACGCTGGCTACGGAAATAAAGCCGTATCAGCCTGCGGTTAAAGCCGCTGGTGCGGCAAAATCCATTTAATTCAAAACATCGTCATTGCGAGCGCAGCGAAGCAATCCAGTGTGCCGCGTCTGCGGCACGTACAGTTACTACTATACCGCGCCCGTGGCGCTTAAACTGGATTGCCGCGTCGCTTCGCTCCTCGCAATGACGGAATCCTCCCCTTCCGGGCCAATCCATCTCCATCTACACTAAACCGTCATCCCCGCACAAGGCGGCGATGACGATAAAACAATAGCTTGCCGATAAGAATGCAATGTAATGCAAAGAAATGTCATGTTTTTACGCCCGTGGCCGCACCCGTTTTCAGGTCAGCCTGCGCAAGGGCCTGAGAAATATCTGAAATCGGCACAAAATAAACAGCGCCAGACGGCACCAAAGCGGTTGCATGCCGGCTCGGAGCGGGTTGGAAACGGGTTCGAAACGGTGCGAAGCAGTCACAAAAAAGCCCCCGCCGTTTCCGGCGGAGGCTTTTTCGTCCAGTGCCTGAGCGATCAGACGCTGTAATACATCTCGAATTCGACCGGCTGCGGGGTGTGCTCCCACTTGTAGACTTCCTGCATCTTGAGTTCGATGTAGCTGTCAATCAGGTCGTCAGTGAACACATCGCCCTTCTTGAGGAAGGCGCGGTCTTTGTCGAGGTTTTCGAGGGCTTCGCGAAGGCTGCCGCATACCGTCGGAACGTTCTTCAGTTCGTCGGGCGGCAGGTCGTAGAGGTTCTTGTCCATGGCGTCGCCGGGGTGGATCTTGTTTTCGATCCCGTCGAGACCGGCCATCAGCATCGCCGAGAAGGCGAGGTAGGGGTTGGCGGTCGGGTCGGGGAAACGCACTTCGATGCGCTTGCCTTTGGGGCTTGCGACATACGGGATGCGGATCGACGCCGAGCGGTTGCGC
>CAZBUX010000167.1:0-4107 GCA_964495185.1 uncultured Rickettsiales bacterium
TGTCGTGCACGTCGCCCTTCACGGTCGCCAGCACGATCTTGCCCTTCTCCTGTCCTTCGACTTTCTCCATGAACTGCTCGAGATAGGCCACGGCTTTTTTCATCGTCTCGGCCGATTGCAATACGAACGGCAACTGCATTTTTCCCGAGCCGAACAGCTCGCCTACCACTTTCATGCCCGCAAGCAATATGTCGTTGATGATGGCCAGCGGTGTGTGCGTTTTCATCGCTTCGGCGAGATCGTCCTCAAGGCCTTTCTTGTCGCCGTCGACGATGCGGTCTTTCAGCACGCCCTCGATGGTATCGGCACGCTGCTTCTTCGCCGACGCCTCGCCCTTGCGGCCTTCGAACAGCGCGATGAAATACTGCAGCGGATCGTAAGGATCATCCGGCGTGCCTGCGGGTTTTTTGGGGATGTTAGAAGTCTCGCCGGACATCAGTGCAGCCCCTCATTGGGAATGTTCAGCACGATGCCGCAGTGTTTACAGTGCACGGCGTCGCGATCGTGCAGCAGAAGGCCGCAGGACGGACAGGAAAACCGCACTTTCACCGGCCTGAATACAGTCTGGATCAGGCGGATAAAAAGGGAAACGCCGAAAATCATGATCGCCACCGAAATCAGCTTGCCGGTGTCACCGGTGAGCGTGATGTCGCCAAAACCTGTGGTAGTGAGCGTGGTGACGGTGAAATACAGGGCGTCAACATAGTTGTGTATCTTATCGTTATGGCGCACCTGCGTTTCAAATACCAGCGCGGTCATTACGAAGATAAACACCAGCAGGTTCACAGCGCTGGTGACAATGTCCTCATGTTTGCGGAAAAAGT
Source organism: uncultured Rickettsiales bacterium (assembly GCA_964495185.1). Taxonomy (GTDB): domain Bacteria; phylum Pseudomonadota; class Alphaproteobacteria; order Rickettsiales; family SXRF01; genus CAZBUX01. The sequence goes on from CAZBUX010000167.1 coordinate 825, forward strand.
TGAAATCCTGCCGCAGGCGGTTCAGCACTTCATAAGAGCGGAACAGGCGGATGGCGCGTACGACACGCAGGAACGCGAGGCTTTCGCCGAACATGGGAAGCAGCAGGGAGATCACCGTGAGAATATCGGCAATGCCGTAAAAGCTGAAGGCAAAGGCAGCGCGTTGCTTGCTTATCCAGAAACGGGTGCCAACATCAATCAGGATTAGGAAGCCGAGCACAATATCGAGGATTTCCACCAGCGGATTCCCATAGAAAAATGACGATACAAACAGGTATCCAAGCGTGGCAAGATCAAGCAACAACAGCGCGTAGCGGAACTTCACCGCAAACGGCGTCTCGCCGAAATAGATTTCCTCGAGGATGCGTCTCATGGTATTGTCAATCTACCTTTGGTCCCAGTATTTATTATCATAGTCCTTGCCGCTGCTGCATTCGGGACAGAATTGTGGGTCCGTGTATTTGGGTATTTTTGCCTCACAGGCACGGCAAACGATAACGGACGAACGTATCTCCACATGCCAATGATGGCCTTTGTGGAAACGTTTCGCCTTGTCGCGGGTTTTGTCTTTGGTGCATTCCCGCTCGTTTTCCATTTCCATCATCATGCCGCTTCTCCCTTCGGCAGCCTGCGGTCGAAAATTAAATCTTCCGCCGTATCGGCTTCGTGCTTGGGCACCTTATGCAGCGGCGCGATTTTGCTGACGTGAATAATCGCCCCGGTCATGCCGCGTTTCTGCGCGTGGTCGAGATAGACCGAGTTCAGCACGTGGCGCGCGGGCGGGTTCAAGCCGAACGAGATGTTGGAAAGCCCGAGAATGATCTGGATATCAGGCAACTCCTTATGGATGCGCTCGATGGCTTCCAGCGTCCATAGCCCAAGCTTGCGGTCATCTTCGTTACCGGTGCAGATGGTGAAGGTGAGCGGATCGATGAGCAGATCCGATGCGGGCAGGCCGTAGCCTTCGCAGCAGAATTTATATAGCCGGTGCGCGATTTCCAGCTTGCGGTCGACGTCTTTGGCCATGCCCTGCTCGTCGATGGTGAGCGCGATCACGGCCGCACCGTATTTTTTGGCGAGTTGCATGCGTTTATGCGCGGGTTCCTCGCCGTCCTCGAAATTGATCGAGTTGATGATGGCCTTGCCGCCATAGAGTTTCAGCGCCGCTTCCAGCACGATCAGCTCGGTGGAGTCGATCACCAGGGGTGCTGTGACCGTACCGCGCAGGCGGGTGACTATCTCCGTCATGTCGCGCACTTCGTCGCGGCCGACAAACGCGGTGCAGATGTCGAGCGCGTGGCTGCCTTCGCGCACCTGTTCTTTCGCCATGTCGACGCAGGTATCCCAATCTTCGTTTTCCTGAGCGACGCGGAACTTTTTCGAGCCGTTGGCGTTGCAGCGCTCGCCGATGGCGAACACGGCGTTATCCTGACGCAGCTCCGATTGCAGAAAGAGCGAGGCAACCGCCGGAACCCAGTGATGCGTGCGCTTTACTGGTGCGGGGCGGCGCTTGCCGGTTTCCTGCTTTTCCAGCATACCGTTTAGCGCGGCGATGTGGTTTTCATTGGTGCCGCAGCATCCGCCGATGATGTTGATGCCGTCTTCCTTGAGGAAACGCTCCATCCATTTGGCCATTTCGTCGGGTGAGAGCGGGAAATGCACGTGGCCCTGATGCATTTCGGGAAGTCCCGCGTTGGGCAGCACGGAAATCAGGTTCGGCCAGTTCTGCGACAGCCAGCGCACGTGGTCGGCCATTTCCTGCGGGCCGGTGGCGCAGTTCAGGCCCATGACGTCCACGCCCATCGCGTGGATGATGGTCGCCGCCGCCGCGATATCACTGCCCACGAGCATCGTGCCGGTGGTCTCCACCGTCACCTGCACCATGATCGGCAGCGTGCGGTTCATTTTCGCCTGCGCGCTTCTGATACCGGCGATCGCCGATTTAATCTGCAACGGGTCCTGCGAGGTTTCGATAAGGAACGCGTCGGCGTCGCCCTGCAGTAATCCCTCCGCCTGTAATGCGAAGGATTTTTCCAGCTCGTCGAAACCGATATGACCGAGGCTCGGCAGTTTCGTGCCCGGCCCGATGGCGCCGATGACGAAGCGCTGGCGCCCGTCTTTAAATTCTGCGATCGCTTCGTGCGCGAGCTCGCAGGCGCGGCGGTTGATCTCGATGGTTTTGTCTTCCAGCCCGAACTCCCCAAGCGTGATATGCGAGCCGCCGAAGGTGTTGGTTTCCACCGCGTCGCTGCCTGCGCTTAAGTACTTCATATGGACGTTGCGGATAAAATCCGGGCGCGAGAGGTTTAATATCTCGGAGCAGTTCTCCTGCCCCCAGTAATCCTCCTCCACGGTCAGGCTCGCCCCCTGGATCTGCGTTCCCATGGCGCCATCCAGCAGTAAAACCTGATTATTTACGAATTCGAGAAAACGGCTCATTCTATCTTCCAACAGGTGACTTTCGCTCCTATATAGGATAGATAAACCCATATGGCAAAAGCTAGTTCCCAGTATATCTGCCAGTCCTGCGGCGCGGTGCACCCGAAATGGTCGGGCAAGTGCGACGCGTGCAACGAGTGGAACAGCATCGTCGAAGAGGCGCGCGACGCCACCCCCAAGGGACTAACATCAGGAAAAGGTAGAAATATCAATTGGGTAGGAATGGATGTGGACGCGCGTGAGGCGATCCGTATCCCCACCGGCATCAACGAGCTGGATCGCACGCTCGGCGGCGGGCTGGTCAAAGGCTCGGCGGTGCTGATCGCGGGCGACCCCGGCATCGGCAAATCCACCATATTGCTTCAGGCCGTCGCTGCTGCTGCAAATCAAGGACTTAGCTGCGCGTATATCTCCGGTGAAGAATCCGCCGCGCAAGTGGGACTTCGTGCCAGGCGCCTCGGTCTTTCTGCGCCCGGCGTGCAGCTCGCCTCGGCCACCTCCGTGCGCGATATCCTCGCCACGCTCGATGCGCCCGGCGCGCCGCAGCTCGTGGTGATCGATTCGGTGCAGACCATGTATATCGACAATATCGAAGCCGCGCCCGGTACAGTGTCGCAGGTGCGCGCCTCCAGCCATGAACTCATCAAGATCGCCAAGAAGCGCGGGCTTACGCTGTTCCTTGTCGGCCACGTCACCAAGGACGGGCAGATCGCCGGCCCGCGCGTGCTGGAGCACATGGTCGATACCGTGCTTTATTTCGAGGGCGAGCGCGGCCACCAGTTCCGCATTTTGCGCGCGGTGAAGAACCGTTTCGGCGGCACCGACGAAATCGGCGTGTTCGAAA
>CAZBUX010000168.1:0-4096 GCA_964495185.1 uncultured Rickettsiales bacterium
CTTCGTCATGCTGATGGTGGCATTCGGGCGTAACCCCGTTGAGGAAGCCAAGCAAAGGGCGCTCGCCAAAACGCAGGGCAAAGATGCGCTCATCCTTGCTATCGAGGAACACAACGCCGAAAAAAGCGCTGGTTTCAACGGCCTCGGCTCGATGGGCACGTTCGGTGACATGGCGCTTCCGGCGGGCGGGAACGGTTCCAACGGCGCGATGGGAATGGGGAATAACGGCACGTTCGGTACAGGCGGAAACTACCTGAGGCCGCCCAACTATCCTGGCTATATGCATAAGGGTGGGCAAAACCCGCAGGCCGCCCCTCGGGTAATGACGAATCCTGCCTATGCCCCGGAAACCGTGGTAGGAACCGACGGCCAGCCCATTTTCGACCAGCAAGGCGAAGTGCTGGATCCGGCCAAACAGGGCTATTATCCGCCGCCGCCGCTGCCGGGCACCAATCCGCAGCCGCATCTGCGCCGCCCGCAGCCGCGCAGCGAAATGAAAATCCAGCTTCCCAACGGCCAGCCCGTAGGTTTCAGGGATACGGCTGTTTTTACGGTGGATGCCACGGGCCAGACCGTCCCCATGCCCGACGGCGTGTATCCCATGTATGACGGGCAGATCAATCTGGTGGTCAGCGGTGGCCAGAGCATCATCATTAATAACTAAAAAAACACCTGACTTTTGCTGGAATTCCGCTAATCTTGCCCCCTAACAATCAGGGCCATTTTCTCGTGAGCGCGACGCCTTTACTCGACACGGTGCATACACCGGAAGCCATACGGCATTTCGATATTGAACAGCTCGAACAGCTGGCAGCGGAACTGCGTCAGGAAACCATTGGCGCCGTATCGGTCACCGGCGGGCATCTCGGTGCGGGGCTCGGCGTGGTCGAGCTTACGGTTGCGCTGCATCACGTGTTCGATACGCCCGAAGATATCGTCATCTGGGACGTGGGGCATCAATCCTATCCGCATAAAATTCTTACAGGCAGGCGCGACCGTATACGAACGTTGCGCCAGCCTGGCGGGTTGTCCGGATTCTGCAAGCGCGACGAAAGCGAGTACGACCCGTTCGGCGCCGGGCACAGCTCTACTTCTATTTCCGCCGCACTCGGCATGGCGGTAGCACGCGACCTTTCCGGAAAAAATAATGAGGTTATCGCCGTCATAGGCGACGGCGCGATGAGCGCGGGCATGGCTTTCGAAGCGCTCAACAATGCCGGTAGCCTCGGCAAACGCCTTATCGTCGTGCTCAACGACAACGACATGTCCATCGCTCCGCCTACGGGGGCCATGAGCGCCTATCTCGCGCGGCTTATTTCTTCACAGCCATACCACACGCTTCGCCACATAGGTAAAGTGGTGGCCAGCAAATTCCCGGAGCCGCTTGCGCGCCTTGCCCGCAAGGCCGAGCATTTCGCCCGTGACTTCGCCGTCGGCGGCACCATGTTCGAGCAGCTTGGTTTTTATTACGTCGGGCCGGTGGACGGGCATAACCTCTCCCATCTCCTGCCGGTATTAAAGAACATTAAGAACGAAAAAGATTCAGGTCCGGTGCTGTTGCACGTGGTGACTAAAAAAGGTCACGGCTACGCGCCCGCCGAAGCTTCCGACGATAAATACCACGGCGTAAACACCTTCGACGTCACCACTGGCGCGCAGAAGAAGTCCGTAGCCGCGGCACCGAGCTATACCAAGGTATTCGCCGAAAGCCTCATCAGGGAAGCGCGCAAAGACGATAGGATCGTAGCCATCACCGCCGCCATGCCGTCGGGCACGGGGCTTGACCTCTTCGCTAAGGAATTTCCCGAACGCTGTTTCGACGTCGGCATCGCCGAACAGCATGCGGTGACGTTCGCGGCGGGGCTTGCCACGCAGGGCTACAAACCGTTCTGTGCCATTTATTCCACCTTCCTGCAGCGCGCTTACGATCAGGTGGTGCATGATGTGGCCATCCAGAATCTTCCCGTTCGCTTTGCGCTCGACCGTGCCGGGCTGGTAGGCGCTGACGGCCCGACGCATGCCGGTTCGTTCGACATTACGTATCTTGCCACATTGCCCAATTTTGTCGTCATGGCACCTGCCGATGAGGCTGAACTCGCGCACATGGTCGCCACCGCGCGCGCTATCGACAACGCGCCGTCGGCATTCCGCTACCCGCGCGGCGAAGGTACGGGGGTTGCTATGCCGGAAGCGGGCGTGCCACTTGAGATCGGCAAGGGCAGGGTGGTGCGCGAAGGCAGCCGCGTGGCGCTGCTGTCGCTTGGCACACGGCTGGCCGAGTGCATGAAAGCCGCTGAAGAACTAAATGCTACCGTGGCCGATGCCCGTTTCGCCAAGCCGCTCGATGCCGAACTGGTGGAAAACCTGCTTAAAAACCATGAGCTGGTAGTGACGGTGGAAGAAGGTAGTGTGGGCGGTTTCGGTGCGCACGTATTCGCGCTTGCCGCGCGTGAAAACTGGCTCGACGGCAAAACCGCGCTGCTGCCGCTGTTTTTCCCCGATAAGTATATAGAGCAGAACACGCCCAAGGCCATGTATGACGAAGCGGGCCTGAACGCCGCGCAGATCGTAAAAGCTGTTGTGGAACGCCTTGGCGCTAAGCCGGTGTTGGTAAAAAATGTCGGCTGAAGCCGTGATTAAGGTCATTGGCAATCACCTCTCCTTTCATGGCAAGGAATACCGCTGCGCTATCGGCAAAGGCGGATTTTCTGCCGATAAGCGGGAAGGCGATGGCTGCACGCCGCTGGGTGGTTTTGCTTTGCGCGAATGCTGGTGGCGGCCTGACCGCGTGCAGGCTCCGAAAACCGGCCTTCCATTGAAGGAAATCCACGAAAAAGACGGCTGGTGCGACGACCCTAAAAGCACGAATTACAACCTGCATATCAAGCGTCCCTTCGCCTATTCCCACGAAGCCCTGTGGCGCGACGACCATCGCTACGACCTGATCGTGCCGCTGGGCTATAACGACGATCCCGCGATTCCGGGCAGGGGGAGTGCCATTTTTATGCATATCGCCGCCCCCGACTATACCCCCACCGAAGGCTGCGTGGCGCTTTCCTGCCCTGATTTGCTGGAAATACTGGCATTGTGCGATACCGGTACGAGTATCGAGATACAAGGCAAATAGCTTTTATCTTGCAGTTTACCCGCGGAATCGCTAGGTTCCCGCCAAATTCAAACAGAAGGATTGTCTATGCCCGCCACTGCCGCTAAGCCCGGTTTTACCGATTACAAAGTCGCCGATATCTCGCTCGCCCAATGGGGCCGCAACGAAATCTCGCTCGCCGAAACCGAAATGCCCGGTCTCATGGCGCTTCGCAAGGAGTTCGGCAAATCGCAGCCGCTTAAGGGTGCCAACATCATCGGCTGCCTGCACATGACCATCCAGACTGCCGTGCTCATCGAAACGCTCGTTGCGCTGGGCGCCAGCGTGCGCTGGTCGAGCTGCAATATTTTCTCGACGCAGGATCAGGCAGCTGCCGCTATCGCCGCCGCCGGTATTCCCGTATTCGCATGGAAAGGCGAAACCGAGGAAGAATATGAATGGTGCATCGAGCAGACGCTGAAAGGCCCCGACGGCTGGACCGCCAACATGATCCTCGACGACGGCGGCGACGTGACGCTCGTCATGCACAACAAATATCCCGACCTGCTCAAGCACATTAAAGGAATCTCGGAAGAAACCACTACCGGCGTGCATCGCCTGCACGAGATGGTGAAGGCCGGAAAGCTCAAAGTGCCCGCTATCGACGTGAACAACTCGGTGACGAAATCGAAATTCGACAACCTCTACGGTTGCCGCGAATCCCTCGCCGATGGGCTGAAACGCGCCACCGACGTCATGTTCGCTGGTAAAGTCGCGGTTATCTGCGGCTTCGGCGACGTCGGCAAAGGCTGCGCCGCTTCGCTGAAAACGCAGGGCTCGCGCGTCATCGTCACCGAAATCGATCCGATCTGCGCGCTGCAGGCCGCGATGGAAGGCTATCAGGTCACGACCATGGAAGAAGCCGCTGCGCAGGGCGATATTTTCGTGACCGCCACCGGCAACGTCGACGTCATCACGCTTGAAGACATGCGCAAGATGAAAGACCGCGCC
>CAZBUX010000169.1:0-4094 GCA_964495185.1 uncultured Rickettsiales bacterium
AACGCCTTTGATCTCCTCAAGTATGAAAACATCCGGTTCAATGATATTTGCCGTATCTGGCCCGAACTGAATGACACCCCGAAAGATGTGATTGAGCAGATCGAAATCGATGCTCAGTATTCGGGATACCTCGCTCGCCAGGAACTGGATATCGAAGCGTTCAAGAAAGAGGAAGCATCGATCATCCCCGGGGATATCGACTATGCAAATATCCCATCGCTTTCCAACGAATTGAAGGCGAAACTTAAATCATTGCGTCCGGAAACCATTGGTGCGGCGGGACGTATTCAGGGCATGACGCCGGCGGCGATGATCGCCCTTATGGCCCATATCAGAAATTTCAACGCCGTTCCACGTGAAGCCTGTGCCTGATAACTTCGAACTCTTAAACCGCCACGTTAACGTTTCGCGTGAAACGTACGAAAAATTATCCGTCTTTCATAATCTCCTCATCAAGTGGCAACAAAAGATCAATCTCATCAGCAACGATACGATTTCCGATATCTGGAACCGCCATATACTGGACTCGTTGCAACTTCAAATACTCATTCCGGATACGGAATCCCTCATCGTAGATATGGGAGCAGGGGCCGGATTTCCTGGATTGGTGCTGGCGATTTCCGGATATAAAAACGTCACGCTGATCGAGTCGGATGCAAAAAAAATTACGTTCCTACGCGAAGCGGCCAGAGTCACGGGAGCCGCGGTTTCCCTTGCTCACAGCCGGATCGAAGAAAACATTTTACCGCCGCAGAATTTTGTGCTCGCGCGCGCCTGCAGCGAGCTTTCGGCATTATTGGCCTATGCGTTTCCGTTCCTTTCACATGAAACAACTTGCCTCTTCCATAAAGGCAAAAATTACTCTAAGGAGATAGAAGAGGCGAATGAAGACTGGCAATTCGACCATGCCGTCATCCCAAGCCTTACCAGTGACCAGGGTGTGATTGTCAAACTGTCCAACGTGAGAAAGAGACGACCATGACCGCCGATTCAGGATTCAGCCCCCGCGTGTTCGCCATCGTCAACCAGAAGGGCGGCGTCGGGAAAACCACCACTACCGTCAATCTTGCCACCGCGCTTGCCGCCGTCGGCAAAAAGGTTCTCGTCATCGATTTCGACCCGCAGGGTAACGCCAGCACCGGGTTTGGCATCGACAAGGAGGAACGCAACCTTACCTCCTACGACCTTATCCTGTCCGATGCACCCATCGTGGATGCCATCAGGAAAACGGAAATTCCGGGACTCGATATCGTGACCTCTACCGTCGATTTATCCGGTGCCGAGATCGAGCTGGTAAGCATCGTCCGTCGCGAATTCCGACTAAAAACCGCCCTCGAGAACCTGAGCGTACGTTACGATTATATATTACTCGATTGCCCGCCGTCTCTGGGGCTGCTTACCATCAATGCCCTGGTAGCGGCACAGGCCGTGATGATACCGCTGCAATGCGAATTCTACGCGATGGAAGGCTTAAGCAACCTCATGCGTACGGTCGACCTCGTGAAGACCAACCTGAACCCGGAGATCGGCATACAGGGCATCGTACTTACCATGTACGACCGCCGAAACAAATTCACCGAGGAAATCGAAAAGGAAGTCCGTACCTATTTCGGAAACAAGGTTTACCAGTCGGTGATCCCCCGCAACGTACGCATGTCGGAAGCGCCGTCGCACGGCAAGCCCGCGCTCATCTACGACATGAACTGCGCCGGTTCCAAAGCCTATATCGAACTGGCAAAAGAATTGCTCAAGCGCGAACGTCAGCGCAAAAAAGAAGCGGCGTAATTTACACATCTCACGAAGGTAAAAGGAGGATTTTATGGCGGCACGCGGATTAGGGAAGGGGCTCTCAGCGCTCATCTCCGAGAATTATGTCAAACCGGCGGCAATCGATAAAACCGCCGCCGACAACGCCGCGAGCGGTCTTTCCATGATCGCGCACAGCAAGCTCCACGCCGGTAAATACCAGCCGCGCACGCAGTTCGACGACGATGCGCTGGCAGATCTGGCGAACTCGATCAAAAAGAACGGCATCATGCAGCCGATCATCGTGCGCGCGTCGGAAAAGGATGAGGGGAAATACGAAATCATCGCCGGCGAACGCCGCTGGAGAGCCGCTAAAATAGCCGGTCTTGGCGAAGTGCCGGTCATCGTCCGCACGGTCACCGACCAGCAGGCGCTCGAACTCGCGCTCGTCGAAAACATCCAGCGCCAGGACCTTTCGGCCATCGAGGAAGCCGTCGGCTACCAGCGTCTCGTCGACGAGTTCGGCTATACCCAGGAGAAGCTCGCTTCCACCATCGGCAAGAGCCGCAGCCATGTGGCTAATACCCTGCGTTTGCTTGGGCTCCCCGACGAAATCAAGCAAATGATGGAACGCGGCGAACTCACCGCCGGACATGCCCGCGCGCTCCTCAACTCGCCCGACCCCGTGGCGCTCGCCCGTGAAATCGTAAGCAAAAACCTGAACGTCCGCGCCGTCGAGGAAGTCGCGCGTCAGGCCAAAGGCGTCGAAAAACGCACCACGCCGCGCGCCAATAAAGGCGGCGGCTACTGGACGCCCGCAAACCCGAATAAAGACCCCGACATCATCGCGCTCGAAGAAAGTCTGTCGGATAATCTCGGACTCAAAGTCAGCATCAATGATCGCGGCCAGTCGGGGGAAATCGTGCTTTCGTATGATTCGCTGTCGCAGCTCGACGATATACTGAAACGGCTTGGAGACGGGATCTGATTATGGCAAGTTTCCGCGAAAGCATTACGACAGCCAACGTAAAAGGAATAACCGCCTTTGAAGACGCCGTCAGGCAATTGCGTGGTGTGGCCATGCACGACGGCGACCTGGACGCCGCACGAGTCGCAATAATCGACAACGCCGAAGCCAGTGCCAGACAGGTATTGTTCGGACCTGATACGAAATCGGGTATCGCCGCGAACATCCTCGCCGCACAGGATGCGGGACAAGGCGTAACGGCGATCGAAAACGCGATGAAAACGGCTTTGCGTTCAGAAAGCAAAAGCGGGGGCCAGCTCATCGCTGCATACCTGTTAGGTGTAGCCCATCATCTGAAAGCCGATTGCCCGGAATTCGAGAGGGAATTCGACAAAGAAAAGACTCGGTGAGCCTTACCTGACCTGCGTCACCTGCAACAGCCGCCGCGAACTGGCAGGGACGGGAGGCAGGTCGGAGGTTTTACAGGCGAGCTCGGCGGCGATCAGCAAACGCAGCGCTTTCACGATGCTCTCCAGATTCCAGCTTTGCACGTGGCGCGTGATGGTGGGTACGTGCTTATAGAACACCTTCGGCTTTAAATTGGCGATGACGTTGTCGGGGCTCATGCCGGAAGCGATTTGCGACTGGATGTAGTAAAGCCGGTTGAAATAGCGTTGCAGCGACCGCAGATAGGCCACCGGCGAAGTGCCTTCGCGGACGAGCGTGGTGAGGGTGGTTTCCAGCGCCACGAGATTACGGTCGGCCACGGCGTGGGTCAGGTCGTCGAGCCCCGTTTCACCGTTGTAATCGACCAGCGCGCGAACCTCGGCCAGCGATACGGTTTTGCTTTCCCCGGCGAAGGTGACGATTTTTTCCAGCTCCTGGCGGGTGACATAACGGTCGTTGCCGAGCTGCGAGGCGAGGTAGTCCGGCACTTCGCGGTCGAACGCAATGCCCGCCTGGGTAAAGGACTGGTGGATGAGGGACTGGATATCGCGCGCTTCGTCGTGATAGCAGGCCACCGCGGCGCAGGACGCCTCCGCTTCGAACCAAGAACGCAGCGCCGAACGGGGAGGGAGTTCCTCGGCCACCACCAGCAAAAACACGCTCTCATGAAAGCAGGAGGCGGCTTCCTGGATGATTTTGGCTGCCTTGTCGCCGCCGCAGGTGATCATGATCACGCGTTTGGGGGTAAGGAACCCCACGGACATCATTTCGTCCGCAAGGCGAGGGGGATCGGAAAGCAACGCGGATTCGGTGAATTCTATAAAAGCCAGCGGATCGGCGCCCTTGCCAAGCACGCTGTCGCGGATACGCCGCGCACGTTCACGCACCAGCCCCGCATCCGGCCCGTAGAGAAGCGCGGCGCGGTAGGAGTGGT
>CAZBUX010000170.1:0-4031 GCA_964495185.1 uncultured Rickettsiales bacterium
CAGGACCAGCCGCAGGACGCCGAGCGGGGGAATTTCTTCACGCGGTTTTACGACGAACACCTGAAGAAGCCGGAAACCGCCAGCGCGCCTGAAGTGAAGGCCGACGTCCAGAAAACCGCCGCCGTCACCACCGCACCGAAAACCAACCTGCAGACCGCCGCGGACGAACCCGCAGCGCTTGGCAGGCATTCGCCCGCCGCCGGTAAGGAAGAAACCGAATCTTCCGACCTCGCCGATGCCGGTAACGATGTAAAATCCTGGTTCAGCCGCACGTGGGATAAAACCGTTACCACCGTCAGCGAACCGTTCGAAGACGAGAAGCCCGCCGTAGCCGCAGCCGATGAACCGACGCCGCTGGGCACGAACTTCGAGAAGGAAAAAGCCCTGCCGCAGCCGGCGCTTTCCTCGGTGCCCCCGACCCCGGAAGCCTTCCAGTCGGTTAAGGCCGAGCGCGAAAAGAAAATTGAAGAGATGAAGGTCGAGCACACCCTCGCCGCGCAGGAAAAAGCCGCGCTTACCGCCGAGCCTTCGCAGCAGGAAGCCATGCCTGTCGAACTGCCGAAAACCGAAGCGTCCGCAGCGCCCGCCGAACCCGCCGAAGCGATCGTAACCCCGGCCGCCGAAGCGCAGCCGCAGCAATATGAGCCGGTGCTGCTCGGCCATGCCGCCACGCAGGAAAACATCGCCGTACCCGCCGCCGCGCAGGAAGAAAAGGAAGCTGCTCCCCAGATGCCGGTGGCCGCCGAACAGCCGCCCGCGCCGACCGTGCGCATCAATAAGCCGAAAGTCGTAGCGGAAGAACCCGTTTCCCTCCCCGCGCCCGTCGTAGCCGAAACCGCGCCGACGCCTGAGCTGCCCGCACCGCCCGCAGCGCCCGTGATCGCTGAAGCCGCGCCCGAACCCGAAACCACCGCGCCGCAGGAAGAACAGCAGGCGCAGGAAGAAACCGACCCGAACCGCCAGCCTTACTGGTGGGAAGGCTGGGACGTATTCAGCAGGAAGCCTGCAAGCGAACAGAAACAGGCCATGCCTAAACCCGCCGCAGCCACCGCCCCTGTCGCCGAACCCGCTTTGAAGCCCGCGCCCGTAGCGCTTCAGGCCGAGGAAGCCCCCGACGCCGATGCGCCGACGCCGCTTGCTGTTGCACCGCAGCCACAGCACGCGCCTATTGCAGAAGAATCGCCCGCCCCGCTTAGCCCTTTGCCGACGCTTACCCCCGCCGCAGCCCCGGTAGCCGCGGTTGACGCGGAAGAAGCGCCTGCGGAAAAGGAAGAAGCGCAAGAAACGTCGTCCGGCTTGCCTTCACCGGCCATTCTGAATAAAGTCAGGATGATGCCGCCTTCGCGCTACTCTGACCGGTTGCGCAGCCAGCAGGGTTATTAGTTCCACCCTCACTTCCTCGACAGGTATGAACGACGATTTCTACCGTATCACGCGGCTGCCGCCGTATGTCTTCGCTGAAGTCAATGCGATGAAAGCGAAGTCGCGCGCCGCCGGCCGCGACATCATCGATTTCGGCATGGGCAATCCCGACTCGGCGCCGCCCGCGCATGCGATCGAAAAACTCCGCGAAACGTTGAAAGACCCGAAAGCGCACCGCTACTCGCTGTCGCGCGGGATTCACGGACTGCGCAAGGCGCAGGCCGGATATTACCAGCGCCGCTTCGGCGTTGAGCTCGATCCCGATTCGGAAGTGGTGGTCACCATCGGCTCGAAAGAAGGGCTCGCCAACATGGCGCAGGCCATCACCGGGCCGGGCGACAGGTTCATCGTGCCCGATCCGAGCTACCCGATCCATATGTGGGGATTCGTCATCGCGGGTGCGGAAGTCGTTTCGATACCGAACCAGCCCGGCGAAATCTTTTTCACCGAACTGAAAAAAGTGCTGGATGCGCCGGGCAAAAAACCTGTGGCGCTCGTGGTGAACTATCCGTGCAACCCCACCGCCGCTTCCGCCGATCTTGGTTTTTTCGAACGCGTGGTGGATATGTGCAGGCATTACGGCGTGTATGTGCTGTCCGATCTCGCCTATTGCGAACTGTATTACGACGGCAACCCGCCGCCGTCGATTTTACAGGTGAAGGGCGCGAAAGACATCGCCGCCGAATTCACCACCATGAGCAAAACCTATTCGATGGCCGGATGGCGCATCGGATTCGCGGTGGGTAATAAAAAACTGATCGCCGCGCTTTCAAAAATAAAATCGTATCTCGATTACGGCACGTTCCTGCCGGTACAGGTGGCCGCCGCCTCGGCCATCAACGGCCCGCAGGATTACGTAGTGAAGCTGCGACAGTTGTATAAGGAGCGCCGCGACGTGCTGGCCGAAGGGCTGATCGACGCAGGCTGGAACGTAACGATTCCCACCTCCTCGATGTTCCTCTGGGCGGAAATTCCCGAGCCGTATAAAAAACTCGGCTGCCTCGAATTCTCGAAGCTTTTATTGCAGCACGCCGACGTGGCGGTGGCCCCCGGCATCGGCTTCGGCCCCGGCGGCGAAGGCTATGTGCGCATCGCTCTGGTGGAAAACAAACACCGCATCCGCCAGGCCGTACGCAATATAAAACATTTCCTTAGCCAGGACCCCGCCAAGCAGATCAGGGCGCTGGAGAAAGCGTTATGAGCAAGCCGCTGCGCGTCGGTATCGCCGGACTCGGCACCGTCGGTGGCGGGACGCTTTCCGTGCTGCTCAAGCACAAAGACATGCTGGCGCAGCGCTGCGGGCGGGACGTCGTAGTCGCGGGGATTTCCTCGCGGGATAAAGCGAAAGACCGCGGCGTCGATATATCGGGACTCGCATGGTTTGCCGATCCGGTGGCGATGGCGGCGGACAAAAACATCGACGTCATCGTGGAAACCATCGGCGGCGCCAACGGCGTGGCGGGCAAGGTCGTGGAAACGGCGCTTAATTCGGGAAAATCGGTAGTGACCGCCAACAAGGCGCTGATCGCGCATCACGGCGTGGCGCTGGCAAGGCTCGCGGAAAAAAACAACGCCGTGCTCGCCTTCGAAGCGGCGGTGGCGGGAGGCATCCCCATCATCAAATCTTTGCGCGACGGGCTTTCGGCCAATCATTTCCGCCGCGTCATCGGCATTCTAAACGGCACCTGCAATTATATCCTGACCAACATGGCCGAGCAAAAACGCAGCTTCGACGATATGCTGGCCGAAGCGCAGAGCCTCGGCTACGCGGAAACCGACCCGAGCTTCGACATCGACGGCATCGACACCGCGCATAAGCTCGCCATCCTCACCGCGCTGGCCTATGGCTGCGCGCCTTCGATCGACAGCCTATATGTCGAAGGCATCCGCGACATCAGCTTGCGCGACATGGAATTCGCGGCCGAGCTTGGCTACACGATCAAACTGCTCGGCATCGCGGGAATTACGGAAAACGGCATCGAGCAGCGCGTGCATCCGTGCATGGTGGAAAAAGATTCGCCGCTGGGCAGCGTGTCAGGCGTGTTCAACGCCGTGCTGATCGAAGGCGATTCGGTAGGCACCGTGCTGTTCGAAGGCCGCGGCGCCGGTGCGGGCCCAACGGCATCGTCGGTGGTCGCCGATATCATGGATATCGCGCGCGGCGTGAATTACAAACCGTTCACCCTGCCCGCAGACGCGCTGAAGCCCGGAAAATTCGCCGACATGCAGACGCTGAAATGCTCCTACTATCTCAGGCTTTCCGTGATCGACAGGCCGGGCGTGCTGGCCGAAGTCACCGATATTTTCCGCACGCAAAAAATTTCCCTGCGCTCGTTTTTACAGCATTCCCATAAACCCGGCGAGCCGGTACAACTGGTGCTTACCACCCATGCAACGCAGGAAGCCGCCATGCTTTCGGCGATGAGGTCGATCGCCAGACTCGAAAGCGTCGAGGGTAAACCGTACATGATAAGGATTGAGACGTTATGACAAAAGCCGCCGCCAAGAAAAAATCGCCCGCCAAACAGCAGTCGTTCTGGTCGGACCGCAATTTTGCGCTCGAAGCCGTGCGCGTCACCGAAGCCGCAGCGCTCGCGTGCTCGCGCCTG
>CAZBUX010000171.1:0-3983 GCA_964495185.1 uncultured Rickettsiales bacterium
CCACACCATCTGCGCGCTGGGCGACGCCGCCGCGTGGCCGGTGCAGGGGCTGGTACGCCATTTCCGCGGCGAAATCGAGCGCCGCATCGACGAGTTTACGGCAAGGAGAGCGGCGTGAAAAAATCCATAAGCGTTAACAGGGAGACCGAGTAATGGCTAAACTGATCATGAGGGCGAAAGGCATCAACGGCGATGTCGAGCTGATGGACGACCGCGTGGTGATCAAGCGCCCCGGCATCATCAACATGTTTTTCTATGGCCTGAATTCCACCCGCGAAATCCCGCTCATGGCGATTTCGGAAGTGTCGTTCCGCCCGGCGAAATTCGGCATGGGAAAAATTGAGTTCGTCCGCAGCGGCCGCAGCACGCAGGAAAAAAAGCAAATGGACACCATCGTCAAGTTTGCGCCCAAACACGGTCGCGATTTTGAAATTATCAAGGAAAAAGCCTTCGAACTCATGAACCAGCTAGCCCACCAGCAAAGATAAACCCATGCCGAAACTGACCATCGACGGACAAGAAATCACGGTAGAACCGGGCACAGTGCTCATTCAGGCCTGCGAGCAGCTTGGGATCGAAATCCCGCGCTTCTGCTATCACGAGCGTCTGAACATCGCGGGCAATTGCCGCATGTGCCTCGTGGAAGTCTCTCCCGGCCCGCCCAAGCCGCAGGCTTCCTGCGCGCTGCCGTGCGCCGAAGGCATGGTGGTCAAGACCGATTCGCCGATGGTGAAGAAGGCGCGTGAAGGCGTCATGGAATTCCTGCTGATCAACCACCCGCTCGACTGCCCGATCTGCGATCAGGGCGGCGAGTGCGATCTTCAGGATCAGGCGCTGTTCTACGGCAGCGGCAAAAGCCGCTACAAAGAGGCCAAGCGCGCCGTCGAAGATAAATACATGGGCCCGCTGATCAAAACGCAGATGACGCGTTGCATCCACTGCACCCGCTGCATCCGTTTCTCCACCGAAATCGCGGGCGTTCCCGAGCTCGGCGCCTATGGCCGCGGCGAGCACATGGAAGTAGGCACTTATGTCGAGCAGGCGATCAGCTCCGAGCTTTCGGGTAACCTCGTGGATATCTGCCCGGTGGGCGCGCTCACATCCAAGCCTTACGCATTCGCCGCCCGCCCGTGGGAACTGAAGAAAACCGAGTCGATCGACGTTATGGACGCGGTCGGCTCCAACATCCGCATCGACAGCCGCGGGCAGGCGGTGCTTCGCGTCCTGCCGCGCGTGCATGAAGACATCAACGAAGAATGGATTTCCGACAAGACCCGCCATGCCTGCGACGGCCTGAAAGTCCAGCGCCTCGACCGTCCGTATGTGCGCAATGCTGAAGGCAGGCTTGAACCTGCCACGTGGCCCGAAGCCTTTGACGCCATCGCCAAGCGTGCGGGCAAATTGCAGCCACATCAAATGGCTGCGCTGGTCGGCAATCAGGCCTGCGCCGAAAGCGTTATGGCATTTAAGGATCTGCTTGACGCGATGGGTATCGCCAGCCGCGATTGCCGTCAGGAGGGCGCCCGCCTCGACGGCGCCGACCGTTCGCATTATCTATTCAACACCACCATCGCCGGCATCGAGCAGGCTGATGTCTGCCTGCTGGTGGGCACCAACCCGCGCTTCGAAGCGCCGATGGTCAACGCCCGCATCCGCAAGGCATGGCTGAAGGGCGGGTTGAAGGTCTATCATCTCGGCAACCCCGTCGATCTCACCTATCCTGTCGAATACCTCGGCAACGACCCGCGCATACTGGCGCAGATCGCCGACGGCAAGCACCCGCTTTCCGGCATCTTATCCTCGGCCAAAAAACCGATGATAGTGCTGGGCGGTTCCGCGCTTGCGCGCGCTGACGGCGACGAAGTCATGGCCGCTGCGCTCGCCGTGACGGGCAAATGCGGTATCGTGAAAGACGGCTGGAACGGGTTCAACTTCCTGCACCACGCCGCGTCGCGCGCAGGTTCGCTCGATCTCGGCTTCCTGCCCGCCGAAGGCGGCAAGGATATCGGCGGTATTTTCGAAGGCTGCCGCAACGGCGAAATCCGCCTGGTTTACCTCCTCGGCGCCGACGAGTTCGACATGTCGCTGCTCAGCAAGGGCGTGTTCGTCGTTTATCAGGGGCACCACGGCGACGATGGCGCCCACCGCGCCGATGTCGTGCTTCCGGGCTCCGCCTACACTGAAAAAGACGCCACCTACGTCAACCTCGAAGGCCGCGTGCAGCGCACCTCGCGCGCCGTATTCCCGCCGGGCGAGGCGAAAGAAGACTGGGCTATCATCCGCGCCCTTTCCGAAGTATTCAAAAAGCCGCTGCCTTACGACAATCTTTCGCAGCTGCGTGCTCGCATGGCGAAGATCGCCCCGCATTTTGCGAAGCCGGGTGAGATCGTACCCGCACCGTGGCGCGGCGTAAAAGACGCCGCCCGCACGTTCCGGATCACCGAGGCGCCGTTCGACACGCTGATCGGTAATTTCTACATGACCGATCCCATATCGCGCGCCAGCCGGACGATGGCGCAGTGCACGCGCGAAATCCTCGCCCAACCGAGGAAGGCGGCTTAAGACGTATATGGAACAGATATTCGAACTACTGACGTTTTTAATGCCGCTTCTCATTATCGTGGGAAAAATCCTGCTGGTGGTAGTGCCGCTGCTCGTGTGTGTGGCCATGCTCACCTACTGGGAACGCAAGGTGATTGCTGCGATGCAGCTGCGTAAGGGCCCGAACGTCGTCGGGTTTTTCGGGCTTTTGCAGCCGTTTGCCGACGGACTCAAACTTTTGCTCAAGGAAACCATCCTGCCTACGCAGGCCAACAAAATCGTTTTTCTTATCGCGCCGATGCTTACCTTCATGCTCGCCATGCTCGGCTGGGCGGTGATCCCACTTTCGGAGGATTTTGTCATCGCCGACATCAACGTGGGCATCCTCTATCTTTTTGCCGTTTCGAGCTTAGGCGTTTACGGCATCATCATGGCGGGCTGGGCGAGTAACTCGAAATACGCTTTCCTCGGCGCCATTCGCTCCAGCGCGCAGATGGTGAGCTACGAGGTATCCATCGGCTTCGTCATCATTACCGTGCTGCTGTTCGTCGGATCGCTCAACCTTGGAGACATCGTGCGCGCGCAGGCGGGGGGCATGCATCACTGGTTCGCCTTCAACATTTTCTCCGGGCAATTCCTGCTGTTTCCCATGTTCGTCGTGTTCTTCATCTCGGCGCTGGCCGAAACCAACCGCCATCCGTTTGACCTTCCCGAAGCCGAAGCCGAGCTTGTGGCCGGTTACAATGTCGAATATTCCTCGATGAGCTTTGCGCTCTTCTTCCTCGGCGAATACGCCAACATGATTCTCATGAGCGGCATGACCGTCATCCTCTTCCTCGGCGGCTGGCAGCCCCCGTTCGACGTCGCGCCGTTTACGTGGATTCCGGGCGTGTTGTGGTTCGTTTCCAAGATAATGTTCATCCACTTCGTCTTCATCTGGGCGCGCGCCACCCTGCCGCGCTACCGTTACGACCAGCTTATGCGCCTCGGTTGGAAAGTGTTCCTGCCGCTTTCGCTCGTATGGGTGGTGCTCACGGCGGCGTGGGTCGTGTTCATCAGGCCGGTGGTATAAGCGGGAAATTATGATTCACGCGCTTGTCGATTTTCTGGTCGAGTTTGTCCACGACTTTGGCTATCTGGGCATTTTCATCATGACGTTTCTGGAAAGCACTTTCGTGCCGGTGCCGAGCGAAGTGACGATGGTGCCCGCCGGTTATCTCATCCAGCAGGGGCACATGGCTTTTCTGCCGGTATGGCTTTGCAGCATCGCAGGCACGATCTGCGGTTCGCTCGCCATGTATTTCGCCGCCAAGCACCTTGGCCGCCGTTTCCTCTTCGCCTACGGCAAATATATGTTCTTCGGCCACGACAAGATGGAAAAGCTCGACCGCTACTTCGCCACCCACGGTGATATCTCGATTTTCACCGGGCGGCTGATTCCC
>CAZBUX010000172.1:0-1683 GCA_964495185.1 uncultured Rickettsiales bacterium
CATCTACGAAGGCAAAGCCAAGCAGCTGTTCGAGGGCCCGGAGCCCGGAACGCTCATCCAGCACTTCAAGGACGACGCTACCGCCTTCAATAACCTGAAGAAGGGCACCATTAACGGCAAGGGCGTGCTCAATAACCGTATCTCCGAATACGTGATGCTGAGATTGCACGATATGGGGATTCCCACCCATTTCATCCGCACGCTCAACATGCGCGAACAGCTCATCAAGGCGGTGCAGATCGTGCCGCTGGAAATCATCATACGCAACTATGCGGCGGGCAGCTTCGCCAAGCGCTTCAACGTGGAAGAAGGCAAGCCGCTCGGGCATCCGCTGATCGAGTATTGCTACAAGAACGACGCGCTGGGCGATCCGTTCGTCAGCGAAGAACACGTGTTCGCGTTCAACTGGGCGACGCCGCAGGAGATCGACGAAATCCGCATGTACGCCTTCCGCATCAACGATTTCCTGTCGGGATTGTTCATGAGCGTGGGCATCCGCCTCGTGGATTTCAAGCTGGAATTCGGCAGGCTGTTTGAAAACGAGCGCGAGCGCATCGTGCTTGCCGATGAAATCAGCCCGGATAATTGCAGGCTGTGGGACGTGTCGAGCGGCAAGAAGCTCGATAAGGACCGCTTCCGCCAGGATCTCGGCAATGTCGAGGACGCGTACCGCGAAGTGGCGCGCAGGCTTGGCGTGCTGCCGAAGGAAGAGAAAACCCCGAAAGTCGTGGCCGTGCCGACGCCGAAACACACGCGCTCGCGCCCGAAGAAACGCTGATTCTATGAAAGCTAAAATCCACGTAACCCTTAAAAACGGCGTGCTCGACCCGCAGGGCCGCGCCATTGCCGGTGCGCTGCATAATATGGGCTTTGCCGAAGTCGACGACGTTCGGCAGGGCAAATATATCGAAGTCGATTTGAATGAAAAAGACCGCGCGAAGGCGCAGGCCAAGGTTGAAAAAATGTGTGCTGGCCTGCTCGCCAATACGGTGGTGGAAAATTACAAGTACGAACTGGTTGAATGAAATCCGCCGTCATCGTATTCCCGGGTTCCAACTGCGACCGTGATGCTAAAACGGTGCTGGCCGCTACCGGCCTGAATCCGGTGATGGTGTGGCACGGCGATTCCGAGCTTCCCAAGGTTGATTTAGTCGTATGCCCCGGCGGGTTTTCGTATGGGGATTATTTGCGCTCCGGCGCGATGGCGGCGCAATCCCCGATCATGCGCGAGGTGAAAAAGCACGCGGCTGCGGGTGGCAAGGTGATCGGCATTTGCAACGGTTTTCAGGTGCTGACCGAAGCGGGACTGCTGCCGGGGATACTCATGCGCAACGCGAAACTGAAATTCGTCTGCCGCGACGTGTTCCTGAAAGTGGAAACCACGAACACGCCGTTTACGAAAAACTATAAAAAAGCGCAGGTGGTGAACGTGCCGGTGGCGCATCACGACGGCAATTATTTCGCCGACCATGCGACGCTGAAAAGCCTGCAGGATAACGACCAGATCGTGTTCCGTTATTGTGATGCAAACGGCGATATCACCGCCGACAGCAATCCCAACGGCTCGCAGCTCAACATCGCGGGTATCTGCAACGAGGCGCGCAACGTGCTCGGCATGATGCCGCACCCGGAAAGGCATGCGGAAGCGCTGCTCGGCGGGACGGATGGGGTTGCGATGTTTAA
>CAZBUX010000172.1:1693-3958 GCA_964495185.1 uncultured Rickettsiales bacterium
GTTGTCATAAAAACTTAACAAATCACTCTAAAAACTCCTGTATACTAAGGACTCCAACAAAGGGGGATTTATGCCGGTTACATTGGAAAGTATTTTTCGTGAAGTGCCGCTTGTTTCGGATGAAAAACAATTTGAGTTACAGGTGCGTAGGCCCGGCGCCTATCTTGGACTACAGGCATTGGAACATGCCTACATGAACCTGCAGGTGCATAAACACTTCGGGGGAGTCGATGATGAAGGGCTAAAGCACACTCTCGCCGAAGCGCGCCATTTGCTGCACAACGCTTATAATGAAGAGATTGGGGCTCAAAACGCCACCCAGGCTATCAAGCGAATAGATGATTCTCTTACGGAGAAACTTGCCGGTATCAAGCCCGCCCAGGGGCGTGGTTCACCTGATTAACTTCCCATAAACTCCGGCAGCCAGCGCTCGTTGGCTTTGCGCAGTTCGGCGACATCCAGCTTGCAGACCGGAGACATATCGAACGTGTCTTTCTGCGTGCTTCCAAGCGAGGTAATCGCCACTTTTTTCGCGGCCGCCTGCTTTTTTATCTCGGCGGCTGCCTGCGCAGATGCGGTAACCACGTAGCGGGCCTGATCCTCGCCTAGGAGGTAGGCGAATACGTTCGCCGGTTCGTTCAAATTTACCGGAACCGTGAGTTTCGCGCCGATGCCGTGGCGGCAGGTCATTTCCGCGAGCGCGACGAGCAGGCCGCCGTCGGAGAGGTCGTGGCAGGCGGTGATCTGCTGGGTTTCAATGAGGGCGCGAACGAAATCGCCGTTTTTCTTTTCCGTGTTCAGATCGACCGGCGGCGGCGGGCCGTCTTCGCGGCCAAACAATTCGCGCAGCGCCAGCGACGCGCCGAGGTGGCCGCGCGTTTCGCCGATGAGCAGGATTTCCTCACCCTCGCGCACGAACGCGTTGCCGACGCGCTTTTCAACATCCTTTAAAATGCCGACGCCGCCGATGGCGGGGGTGGGCAGGATGCCTTTGCCGTTGGTTTCGTTGTAGAGTGAGGCGTTGCCGGAGATGATGGGGTAATCGAGCGCGATGCAGGCCTGCGACATGCCGTCCAGACAACCGACGATCTGGCCCATGATGTCGGGCTTTTGCGGGTTGCCGAAATTGAGGCAGTTGGTGATGGCCAGCGGCGTGGCGCCGACCGCGGTTAAATTGCGCCATGTTTCGGCGACGGCCTGCTTGCCGCCTTCGACGGGATCGGCGTAGCAGTAGCGCGGCGTGCAGTCGGTGGTGATGGCGAGCGCTTTCTTCGTGCCGTGCACGCGCACGATGGCCGCGTCGCCGCCGGGGCGGGCGACGTTGTCGTTGCCGACCATGTGGTCGAATTGCTCATATATCCAGCGTTTGCTCGCGATATCGGGGCAGGCGATGAGCTTAAGCAGGTCGTCTTTGCCGATGCGGTGGACGACGTCTTTGTCTTCAAGCTTTACTTCAGTGCGCTTTGGCGTGGGTTTCCACGGGCGGTCGTACATCGGCGCATCGGTGGAGACGGGGGCGATGGGCATGTCGGCTACCGTCTCGCCATGCCATTTGAGCACGATGTTGCCGGTGTCGGTAATGGTGCCGATGGTGGCGAAGGCCAGTTCCCATTTCTCGAAGATCGCACGGGCCTCGGCTTCTTTTTCGGGCTTCAGGATGATGAGCATGCGCTCCTGCGATTCGGAGAGCATGAGTTCGTACGGCGTCATGCCGTGCTCGCGCATGGGAACTTTATCGAGGTGCAGTTCGATGCCGCAATCGCCTTTGCCCGCCATTTCGAGTGAGCTGGAGGTGAGGCCGGCCGCGCCCATGTCCTGAATGGCGATGATGGCGTCTTTCTGCATGAGCTCCAGGCAGGCTTCGATGAGCAGTTTCTCAGTGAACGGGTCGCCGACCTGCACGGTCGGGCGTTTTTCTTCCGAGGCGTCGTCGAATTCGGCGCTGGCCATCGTTGCGCCGTGGATGCCGTCGCGGCCGGTTTTTGAGCCGACATAGATGACCGGGTTGCCGATGCCTGAGGCGGCGGAATAAAAGATTTTGTCGGTCGCGGCCACGCCGACGGTCATGGCGTTGACAAGAATGTTACCGTTATAGGATGGGTGAAAGATGCACTCGCCGCCTACCGTGGGTACGCCCACGCAATTGCCGTAACTGCCGATGCCCGCGACGACGCCCGAGACGAGGTGCCTGGTTTTGGGGTGCGACGGCTCGCCGAAGCGCAGCGCGTTCATGTTGGCGACGGGACGTGCGCCCATGGTGAATAC
>CAZBUX010000173.1:0-3953 GCA_964495185.1 uncultured Rickettsiales bacterium
GAGCCATGGCGCTGTTCGGCGAGAAATACGGCGACCGCGTGCGCGTGCTTTCCATGGGCGAGCATGACGGCAAAACCTATTCGGTGGAACTCTGCGGTGGCACGCACGTGCGCGCTACCGGCGATATCGGCATGTTCAAGGTGGTGTCGGAAGGCTCGGTGGCCTCCGGCATCCGCCGCATCGAAGCGGTGACAGGCAACGCGGTGCGCGTGCATTTAAAAAGTGAATTGGCGAAGCTCAGCGAGCAGCTGCAGAAATTAGCGGAAGAAAATACGCGGCTGCGTGGTGAACTGGCGCAGGCGCCCCTGCCTAACCCTGCCCCGCTCGCGGGAGAGGGAATTGAGAAAGCCAGCCCCGCCGAACTTTTCAGCCTCTACGAAAAGGAATCGGATCGTCTTCAGCATGGCATTTTAACATTGCAGGACGATAATAAAAAGCTCGGCAAACAGCTCGCCGAAGCCCGCAAGCAGGCGGCGCTCGGCGGCGCGGGAGCGGAGGCGACCATGGAGAAAATCGGCAATATCCAGTTCATCGGCAAAATCTTCGACGGGCTCGACCCGAAAGAACTGCGCGGCGTGGCGGAAACCTACCTGAAGCAGATCGAGCCCGGCATTGTGATGGTGGGTACGAACTTCGAGGGTAAGGCATCGGTGGTCGTCGGCGTCGATAAATTCCTCACCGACATGTATACCGCCCCCTTCCTGGTGCAGGCGGCGGTGGCCGAACTTGGCGGCAAAGGCGGCGGCGGCAGGCCGGAAATGGCGCAGGGCGGCGGGCCGGATGCAGATAAGCTACTGTCATCTATAGATAAAATAAAATCCCTCATCGGCTCGAAAGCCGCCTGAGCGGTTTCACGGAATCTTCATATTTTTCAGGCCGTCCTATGTGATATGATGGCTTCAGGTAACATTTGAGAAATGATTAGGAACGACCATGAACAATGACGAAAAAATTCAGAAGCCCACGCTGCCTGAACAGCAGGACCCTAAATTACATCAAAAAATAGTCGAGGCGCTCATAAGCAATCCCAACGCGCCGTCGGGCGTCAGGGCAAGACTCGCCGCAGGGCTGATGCCGCCGCAAAACGCTGCGGATAAGATCAGAGACGAACGGGATTCCCAATCCCAGCGCGAAATCTAGCGCATTTAAATACAACAGTAACAGCGCATGTTAGAGCAGGAACTAATCAACCATCTCTACACGCGCCTGCTGTCCGTGCTGGAATGTTGCACCAAAAACCTCCCCGGCAAGCCGCGCGCGGAGATGCCCGCTTCCTGCGAAATCATCGGCCATCATTCGCATTGGAGCATTACCGCTACGCCCACGGCAGCGAAGGTCATCCAGACGGCGCTTGGCGCTAAGGGAATGACCACACGTAACCGTCAGGAAGGGGACGGCATCGAAACCTTCCAGATCACGATTCCCATCGGGCAGGAATACATATTCCGGCTCGATGATGCGCTGAAAACCATGAATAAGCATATGGGCGCGCGCGGTAAAAAAGCCCGCTAATCCATTTAATATGCTGAATTATATAAATATTGCATATAATTCAATTATAATCGCAGGTTAACCTGTCCATAACCCTTTTTCGTTAGACTCTGAAGCTGTCTGTCTATCATCCACCAGCAGGAGTCTTATGAGTACCCCCACCCCCATTACGGTCGCTTACGGCGACGGCATCGGCCCCGAGATCATGGAAGCGACGCTTCTGGTATTGCGCGAAGCCGGAGCCAATCTCGCCATCGAAACTATCGAGGTGGGCGAAAGGCTCTATAATCAGGGCGCGTCTTCGGGCATTTTGCCGTCGGCATGGGACAGCTTGCGCCGCACGCAGGTGCTGCTCAAGGCCCCGATCACCACCCCGCAGGGCAAGGGCTATAAATCGCTCAACGTCACCATGCGTAAGACGCTCGGGCTTTATGCCAATATCCGCCCCACACAGAGCTACCACCCGTTCGTAAAAACCGCCCATCCGAAGATGGATATGGTCATCGTGCGCGAGAACGAGGAAGATTTATACGCCGGTATCGAATACCGCCAGAGCGACGATGCCTATCATTGCGTAAAACTCATCACCCGTTCGGGCTGCGAGCGCATTATCCGCTACGCTTACGAGTATGCAATAAAGAACAACCGCAAGAAAATCACCTGCATGTCGAAAGACAACATCATGAAGATGGCCGACGGCCTCTTCCACCGCATCTTCGACGATATAGGCAAGGAATATCCACAGCTCGAAAAAGAACATTACATCATCGACATCGGCGCTGCGCGCATCGCCTCGAAGCCGGAAATCTTCGACGTGATCGTCACCGAAAACCTATACGGGGACATTATCTCCGACATCGCGGCGGAAGTCTCCGGCTCAGTGGGACTTGCAGGTTCGTCCAACATCGGCGAAAACTTCGCCATGTTCGAGGCCATCCACGGTTCCGCGCCCGACATCGCGGGCAAGAACATGGCCAATCCCTCGGGCATTATCCAGTCCGCGGTTATGATGCTCGTGCATATCGGCCAGCCCGACATCGCCACGAAAGTGCATAACGCATGGCTCAAAACCATCGAGGACGGCGTCCACACGCCCGACGTCTACCGCGAAGGCATCAGCAAGCAGAAGGCAGGCACCAAGGAATTCGCCGAAGCCGTCGTCGCGCGCCTTGGCAAGAAACCCACGCAGCTTACGCCCGTTTCCTATGTCAGCGGCGAAAAAGGGACATCACACCGCAAGGTTTCGGCGACGATCCCGGCCCAGAAAGATCTCGTCGGCATCGACGTGTTCGTCAACTGGCTCGACGATATCAATAAGCTCGGCGCCGCCATGCAGAAGCTGGAAGCCGAAGGCCTTACCGTCACCAACCTTTCCAACAAAGGCCTGAAAGTCTGGCCCGACACCAATACTTCGGGCCTGAACCTGACCGACCAGTTCCGCTGCCGCTTCCGCGCGCCGGAAGGACAGGTCACGACCCATGCCGCCATCACGTCGCTGCTTGAGCGTGCGCATATGGCGGGGCATGATTTCGCTAAATCGGAGAATCTGTACCTATTCGACGGGGCTCCGGGGTTTAGCCTGGGTCAGGGCGAGTAAACGTCATTGCGGGCGTAAGCGAAGCAATCAAGCGTGCCATGTCAATGGCACGTATAGTTACTATACCGCGCCCACGGCGCTTTAGCTGGATTGCTTCGTCGCTTCGCTCCTCGCAATGACATCCGAATAATAAACAAACGCTTACCAATATCCCCTTGGAACCTTACGCCGTTTGCGCTATAGCCCTAGCATATGAATTTTAGGGAAGCGAGCGTATGAAACCTGAGGACAACCACCTGCTGGAAACCATTAAAAGCGTCATCGTGCCGGTGCATCCGGCGGGATGGATGTTCATCGCGATCTTCGCAGTGGTATCGCTTGGCTTAAGCATGCTCTGGTCGCCGTTCGGGTGCATCGGGCTGATCGCCACCGCGTGGTGCGTCTATTTCTTCCGCGATCCCGACCGCGTCACCCCTATCCGTGAAGGCCTCATCGTCACCCCCGGTGACGGCGTGGTGCAGAAAATCTGCAAATGCGTGCCACCGTCGGAGCTGGAGCTTGGCGTGGCCGAGCGCACGCGCATCAGCATTTTCCTCAACGTATTCGACGTGCATGTGAACCGCATTCCCATCGAGGGCAGCATCACCAAAATGCATTACAACCCCGGTAAATTCCTCAACGCCGCGCTCGATAAAGCCAGCGAAGAGAACGAGCGCCAGAGCATCAAGATCACCACACCCGACGGACTCACCCTCGGCGTGGTGCAGATCGCGGGCATGGTGGCGCGCCGTATCCTTTGCGACCTGAAAGAAGGCCAGTCGGTAAAAACCGGCGAGCGCTTCGGCATCATCCGCTTCGGCAGCCGCGTGGACGTTTATCTGCCGCCCGACGTCACGCCGCTGGTCATCGAAGGCCAGCGCTCCGT
>CAZBUX010000174.1:0-3946 GCA_964495185.1 uncultured Rickettsiales bacterium
GAATTCCTTCACCCGCGCTTCGTCGGGCGTGATGGTCGCGCATTTGACGCCGACCCCGTATTGCTTGATGGCTTTCGCCGCATCGGTAGTGATTTTATCTTCGGTGGCGTCGCGGTTTTCGATGGAGAGGTCGAAATATTTCAGGTCGATATCGAGATACGGCAGCACCAGCGTTTCCCGGATCGCCTTCCACATGATGCGCGTCATCTCGTCGCCGTCGATTTCGACGATGGGATTCTTGACTTTGATTTTCGGCATGAGCGTCCCTCCCGATCCCTCCACTTAACGGCCAATCGGCGATCAGGTCAAGTACCACGATAGAACGCTATTTTTCTTCCGCTTCCCACACTGCGTTTTCCCGCAGGGTTTCGCTCCAGCGCAAAAGCGCCGGTTTCAGCTTCACCGCTTCTTTTTTCGACGTCGCGTACACGCTCACCTCATTGCCTGCGAGCGGACTTATAAACAATCCGTCGAACGGCCACAGCTTCAGCGTGCCGAGTTTCACCCAGCGTTTCGCGACGATGGAATCGGGAAACCAGGATGTATGGAACATCACCACCGCAACGTCACGTTTTGCAGTCGACGCGAACCACCCGGCAATATCCCCGCGCCGCTGTTTCTGGTTAGCCACGACGCCAAGCCCATAGAGGTCAAACACGTAAGCCGGGTTTTGGTAGCCGATATAACCGATGTCGTTTACCGCCACCGCCGGAAAATCCGCTTCCTGAAGCAGGCGGCGCATCTCGCCCTGCTGCAGTTGCAGCGCATGCGCGGCGCCGGGCGTGGCCAGCGTCGCTACCGTGTAGGTGTAGAAATAAAACTGCGCGAGCTTGAGCGCCGCCAGTACCATGAGGATGGTGACGGCTTTCCGCCATAACGGCTTTTCATCCTGCCATTTGAACCAGCGGCCCGACGGCGCGTAATACAGAACCATCAGCAGCCCGGGCGCGACCGCATAAATTTCATACCGGCTGAACCAGCCGCTTCTTCCCCACAGAAACTGTGCCGCCATCACCGCCAGCACATACGCGAACAGCACAAGCCGTGCGGGGCTTTTGCGAAACGATGCCGCGCCGATGACGGTAAATACGATCAGCGCCAGAAGTGCGGCGACATTATCGGGATGCTCCCTGAATTCAGCGAGCCGCACCGTCACCGACGCAGGCACATATGCCCCGCTGTGCTGCCACAGGAAATACGAGAATCCGCCGAGCACAATACCCATGCCCGCTGCGCCGATCAGATAGCGATAATGCCGGTGCCACAGCAGCAGCGCCGTCGCCGCCAGCGTCACGCTGAGCATTTCGTAACGGATGAGCGGCGCGATAATCAATGCCGCCATCAGCCAGCGCGGCGCTTTCCTTCCCTCGGTCACACCGATCAGCGCGCCCATGACGGCAACCGCAAGGAATACCTGCAAGGAATGTTCAAGCCCCGTAAACGCCAGCCCGATCACGTTGGTAAGCGCCAGCAGCGCAAACGCCAGCCACGGCGCAAGCCTCGGATACACATGTTTCAGCGTGTCGTGCGCGACCAGCGCCGTACCCATGCAGGCGGCCACGTTGATCGCAAGCGGCACGAAATACGCCCACGAAAATCCCGCAAACGGCGCCAATAAGAACGGCCAAAGCGCCGACGACACCGGCGAGGAAAACTCGCCGCTATTTAATCCATAGCCTCCCTGCGCGATATGCGCCGCGAGCGTGAGCCGCGTATACGCCAGATCGAGCGAATAGAAAAATGCGCCCTCCCCCAGCCAGAGAATCCCGGCCAGCAGCGATAGCAGTGCGAGCGCCACCACAGCGAGCAGCCAGCAGGCGGACGCAGAGAGAAGAGGATGTTTCCGCACGGAAGCGTTCATACGCTACGACTAAACATCATGATCGTAAAGATTGGGTTTAGAACCGGCGGCGTTGCGCCCCTTTAAAACGGCATATCCGGCAAAAACCGAAGCGGAACTTTAGAAAATGGTGGGCCCGGGAAGAGTTGAACTTCCGACCTCACGCTTATCAGGCGTGCGCTCTAACCACCTGAGCTACGAGCCCCTTTAAGGCAATAAAACTTAAAGGAAATTCTAAACCAAAAGAGCCCAGTTTTTAGGGCGCGCGGCGGCAAAAGTCAAACTAATATAATAATATATTAAAAACAGCCATTTATGGCTGTCCGAAAGGGATGATCGCGCTAATCCGCGGCTTTGGTCACGCGGTTCCTGCCGTGGTGCTTGGACTGGTAGAGCGCTTCGTCGGCGCGGCGTATTAAGGTGGGCAGCGTGTCGCAGTCGCGGCGGAAATGGGCCACGCCGATCGACACGTTAATGCTGCC
Organism: uncultured Rickettsiales bacterium; assembly: GCA_964495185.1. GTDB lineage: Bacteria > Pseudomonadota > Alphaproteobacteria > Rickettsiales > SXRF01 > CAZBUX01. Next base: position 2,323 of record CAZBUX010000174.1, read on the forward strand.
GTAATTCTCGCCGGTATCCTTGCGCTTGAGTTGCTTGTCGGCGATGACGCGGCGCACGGTTTCGGCGATTTTCATGGCGCCGTCGATAGGCGTGTCGGGCAGTATCGCCACGAATTCCTCACCGCCGAAGCGCGCCACCACGTCGCGGCCTTTGAGCAGATCGGTGAGCGTGCGCGCGACGATTTTTAAAACCTCGTCGCCGAGCAGATGGCCGTACTGGTCGTTGAAGCGCTTGAAATGATCGATGTCGATCATGAGCAGGCAGAGTTCTTTGTTTTTTTCGCGCGACAGCAATGCGTGTTCGTCGAAGAGTTTTTCGAAGGTTTTGCGGTTGAACACGCCAGTTAAGAAATCGCGCTGCGCTTCGACCGTCACCTGCTGCAAATTGCGCCGCAGGTTGTTTATTTCGGTAGTGGATTCTTCGAGCTTCTTGTTGATCTTCTCGCCGCTCTGCTTGAGGTTGACAGTGGCGGCAATCAGCTCCTTGAAGATTTTTTTGACGCTCGGGTCGCTGTATTCCTGATCGATATGGCCGAGGTAATTGTCGACCTCGCTGTTGTAGTTTTTGGTTTCGCCGGAAAATTCGTTGACGACGCGAAGCACTTCCACCAGCACCTTCTGCGCAGAGAGCGCGGCGTCGTCGAGCACTTTCTGGTTTCGGTTGGCGACGACGTATTTGCTATACATATACGAGCAGACGTCGTTGGTGAATTTGAGGCGGTTCTTGATCGCGTGCTCGATCTCGGTGACGAGTTCCTTGTTCTTCCCCGCCGCGTAATGGAACCACACGGCATAGTTTTCAGGGATGGGGGTGACGGCGTGGAACTTCATCAGCTCCAGCGCCCGCAGCGCGTGCTGGTTATCGTCCTGCGAGGTATCAGTATGGGGGGCTGTCTGCATACCCTAAAGGATACGCTTTTCGGGTAAATAAAAGGTTCACCATGTGGATTTTCCGTCACCGGGAAGGCCCATTTCTTTCCACTGCCGGTTCACCCTGTCTATAATCTCTTGTTTCATATATATTTTCCTTCCCCACTCCCGGGCGCTTTCGGCGGGGTATTTATTGGTGGCGTCGAGCCCCACCTTACCACCCAGCCCCGATTCGGGCGAGGCGAAATCGAGGTAGTCGATGGGGGTGCAATCGATCATGGTCGTGTCGCGCACGGGGTCCATGCGCGTGGAAATCGCCCAGATGACGTCTTTCCAGTCGCGGGCGTTGATGTCGTCGTCCACCACGATGATCCATTTGGTATAGACGAACTGGCGCAGGTACGACCAGATTCCCATCATGATACGCTTGGCGTGGCCGGGATAGGCCTTCCTGATCGACACCACCGCCACGCGGTAGGAGCATCCCTCCGGCGGCAGCCAGAAATCGACGATCTCGGGGAATTGCTGCTGGAGCAGCGGGATGAACACTTCGTTGAGCGCCTCGCCGAGCACCGATGGTTCGTCGGGCGGGCGCCCGGTATAGGTGGAAAGGTAGATCGGGTTTTTGCGCATGGTAATGGCCGACACGGTAAACACCGGGAATTTTTCCACCGAGTTGTAATAGCCGGTGTGGTCGCCATAGGGGCCTTCGTCGCCGTAATCGTCGAGGCTGACATGGCCTTCGATGACGATC
>CAZBUX010000175.1:0-3927 GCA_964495185.1 uncultured Rickettsiales bacterium
CACCGCCGATGTCGGCTGGGTCACCGGCCACACCTACATCGTCTACGGCCCGCTCTTAAACGGTGCAATCACGGTCATGTACGAAGGCGTGCCGAACTATCCCGACTGGTCGCGTTTCTGGCAGGTGGTAGACAAGCACAAGGTCAACATCTTCCACACCGCGCCCACCGCCATCCGCGCCATCATGCGCGAGGGCGACGACTACGTGAAGAAAACCTCGCGCAAAACCCTTCGCCTGCTTGGAAGTGTCGGCGAGCCCATCAATCCCGAAGCTTGGCTGTGGTATCACCGCGTGGTGGGCGAGGGGCGCTGCCCAATCGTTGATACCTGGTGGCAGACAGAAACCGGCGGTAACATGATCGCCCCAATGCCCGGCGCGTTTGCGCTCAAGCCCGGCTCGGCGACGCTTCCCTTCTTCGGCGTGCAGCCTGTCATCCTCGAACAATCCGGCAATGAACTCCCTGGCGCCAGCACCGGCATGCTCGCCATCAAAGACTCATGGCCCGGCCAGATGCGCACTGTCTACGGCGACCACGCGCGTTTCGAACAGACCTATTTCTCGCAATATCCCGGCTATTATTTCACCGGCGACGGCGCACGCCGCGACGAGGACGGTTATTACTGGATCACGGGACGCATCGATGATGTGCTCAACGTTTCCGGCCACCGCCTTGGCACCGCTGAAATCGAAAGCGCGCTGGTCGGCCACGCGCACGTCACGGAAGCCGCGGTCGTCGGCTATCCGCACGACATCAAAGGGCAGGGGATCTATTGCTACGTCACGCTCGCCGCTGGCGTCGAACCGAGCGACGCGATCGCCAAAGACCTGACCGCATGGGTGCGTAAGGTCATCAGCCCCATCGCCGCGCCCGACCATATCCAGTTCACGCCGTCGCTGCCTAAGACCCGCTCCGGTAAAATCATGCGCCGCATCCTGCGCAAGATCGCGGAAGGCGATGTATCGAATCTGGGGGACATCTCCACGCTCACCAACCCGGAAATCGTGGATTCACTGGTGCAGGCAAGGAAGACGGCGGCGTAAAAAAACGTCATTGCGAGGCAAAGCCGAAGCAATCCAGTGTGCCATGTCTATGGCACGCATAGTTGCTGTATCGCGCCCATGGCGCTTAACTGGTTTGCTTCGCTTGCGCTTGCGGGGACGGCTACGAAACCGTGCGGTTGCGCTCTGCGACCTGCGCGGGAAGCGCCGCGTTGCTGGCGGTTTCGACCTTGTATGTGGGGTCGTTGTATTTGCCGAGGGCGGCTTGCAGCGCCGGGTTCGGTTTGCCGCCGATCATGGCGGTGTCGTTGCCCTTGGCCGCTTCGAAATCGCGCGCCCCAACCATTTTATCAAAGGCCTGGCGCATGAGCGACTGGGCTTCAGGATTCGTGGTCAGGTTGAGCGTGGCGGTTTTCTTGAAGGTGGTTAAGTCTTCACGGATAACAGCGTCCACGACTACCGGTTTATCCGGTTTCACCGAGGCTTTCGACAGCTGGTCGCTGAACGTATCGCCCGCGGTGGTGAACGCCGCCGCTTCGGTGATAATGAATTTCGAGCCGGTGCTGTCCATGCGCCCGGAGATGACGACGGGCATGGGCCAGGCGTCGGATTTTTCAATCTGAAGCGTCATTTTCTGGTTGGCGGCGCCTGCGGGTACGTTCGCCGCGTCGCTGACTTTTACTATATCCGACTGCGAAATGCCGGGTTTGCGCGACGAAGCGATATCGGCGGCGCCCCGGGCTTCGTTCACTTTTTCGGCAACGGAAAGTGAACCGAGATCGATCCTGTGGGTTTCCTTATCGATGGGCAGGACGACGGCCGTGGCGATTTCCGGGCCGTATTTTCCGCCTGCGGTGCCGGCTGCGACACCCTGCAGGACGAACTGCGTGCCGTCGCTGTTCAGCGCGCCTTTGAGGCGGGCCTGGCCGTCGTTATCCTGCAACTGGATGTACAGCTTGCCGTCTGTGCTGGTCATGGCGGGGTAAGGTTTGCCGTTTTCGCCGATGATGCGGGTTTCCTCGGCCTTGGCCTGCATGCCCTTGGCTTCGGTTTCGGGGGCGAGGCTGGCCATCGGGCCTGCGTTGGTGAGCGCTTCCCTTGCGATCTTCGCGACGCCGGGGGCGGATTGCAGCTCGGCTTTGACTTCGGGCGAAGCAAGCAGGTTGAGCTGCTCGTTTTTCAGGTCGATGATGACCGTCGTGTTTTTGCCGACCGGCTTGCCGTTTTCGTCGCTGCCGCTGATGCGCGTCACCATGAACTGCTTGTCGCCTTTGGTAAGGCGGCCGGTGACGGTGCGGATTTCCTTGTTCTTTTCGTCGACGATACGCAGCGTGTTTTCGCCCTTATCAAGGTCGCGAAGCGGAATGCTGTCGATGTCCTTCACCATCAGGACTTTGGCGTTGCCGTAATCCACCGCCTGCGTGGGCGCGAGTATGATGGGGGTGAGTGCCGGTGCGGCGGTAGCCGTGGGAACCGTCGCGGAAACCTGCGTGGTCGCGGGATGCGCGGGGTCTGGCTGCGTTTGCGTCTGGCCCTGGGCGGGGGGCGTAGCGGCTGCGGGCGTTTTCAGCGCTTTCTTCAGTTCGTCGGTGGCGTGCAGGTTGATCTGCTGGTTGGCGACGCTGATGGCCACCGCTTCTGTGAGTTTCTCTTCCTTGCCGTTCCCGCCGATGCGCGTGACGTGGGTGACGATGAAATCCTCGCCGCTATTGGTGAGCCTGCCGCGCGCGGCGCCGATGACGGTTTTCTTGTCGTCGGCGGTGATGGGGATCGTGGTGTCTTTATTTTTCTCAAGCCCAGCGACCGGCACGTGTTGCACGTCCGAGACGGACACGGTGGGTGCTTTGGCGGTTTCGTGGGCTTTCTCGGGTTCTTTTTCCTTGGCTTGAGCCACAACCGGCTTCTTGCGCGCCGCGTCATAGAGGTCGCGGGGCTTGCCCTGCGTGTCGGTCATAGCGCCGATCACTACAAACGCAAGCAGCGCCATCATGAGTACGCCAATCGGGCCTGCGCCCATGGCCATGGCAGCTATGCCTGCGACGAGGCCGGCGATCAGGCCGCCTTTGTTTTTGCCGAGTAAGCCGCCGAGGGCGTCCTCATCTTTCGCCGCTCCCTTATCGCTGCCGGTGCTTTTTACGCCGTATTTGGCGCGGCCACTGGATTCCACCGTGTTACCGGCGGCGTCGATGGCGTCTTTGACTTCGGCCGGTTGCGTGGCCGCGTATTCCTTCATGGCGGAGAGGTCGAGCTTGCCGTCCTTATCCACCGAGAGTTTTTTGCCGCTGCCGTAGAGGGCTTCGGTGTGCGAATCAAGCGTTCCCAAAGCCTTTTCGAGGTCGCCGTTCTTGGCGTCCTTGGCGAGCTTGCTCTCACCGGCGATGAACGCCTTTGCGTCGGCGGCGGTAGCGAGCATACCTGCCTGCGTGCCGGTTTCGGCGTCTTTTTTAGCATCAGGCGCGGTGGGGGCAGTTGCAGCTGCGGGCGCCGCTGCTGGAGCGGCGGCGACGGGTGCCAGCGGGACATAGCTTGCTTCGACAGTAGCCGGGATGGGCACGTACACCGCTTTCTGGAATTTCTGCATATCGCTGGTGTTGGCGGCGGCGTGCTCAAGGATGGCGTCGCCGTTGATGGTCAGCGTCGTGTGGCTGGCGTTCATCTGTTCGCGCAGGGATGCGGACAGTGGGATTTCATCGCCGCTCTTGCCGTAGACGTTCGTGATGATCGCGTATTTCTGCTGCTTGTCCATCTTGGCAGTGAACCAGAGTTTGGCTTCGCCGTGCTCGTCGTTGACCCGGATAAGCTTGCCTTCGTTATCGCGCAGGTCGAGCGTTTTGCCGTGATTGACAGTGACGGCTGCATGATGACGAACGTTTTCCGTATCGAGCATTTCGGCCACATTGACCTTTGCCACGCCGCTTGCGTCGAGC
>CAZBUX010000176.1:0-3921 GCA_964495185.1 uncultured Rickettsiales bacterium
GTGCGCTTTTTTCTGCGCCTCGTACTTATCCTTGCCGTAATCGAGGATTTTGCATACCGGGGGGCTTGCGCCCGGGGATATTTCGACCAGGTCTAAACCTACCTGATCCGCCATTCGTAAACCTTCGGCGACCGATACGACGCCGACCATATTGCCATTGTGATCAACCAGCCGGATGGAAGGGGAAACGATTTCGCGATTAACGCGCGGTTCATCCGACTTGCTCATAACTGAGCGTGCTCCAAAACTTGCAAACAGTCCTCCATAAAAGTTATCTACAAAAACATCATAGCCCACAAAGGTTAAGCAAACCCTGCGGGCAGATGGCCTTTCTGCCGGAAAACATAAGGGAAATCAAGTGGAATCAAAGGTCATCCCGGTTCAGGCCGGGGAACTGGCCTCGGCAAGCAGGGCGGAAAGGGCCTCGGTAAGCGGCATGCTCGTCTGCTGCTCCGACCCCAGCCTGCGGATCGAAACGCCTTGGTTTTCCGCCTCTTTGGCCCCCACTACCAGCATTACCGGCACCTTGGCCATCGAGTGTTCGCGCACCTTATAGTTGATCTTGTTATTCGAAGTGTCGATGATGGCGCGGATACCGGCGTTTTGTAAGCGCTCATGCACCGATTTCGCATAATCGTCTGCGGCTTCGGTGATGGTGGCCACCACCGCCTGCACGGGGGCCAGCCAAAGCGGGAACTTCCCCGCGTGTTCCTCGATAAGAATCCCGATAAACCGCTCCAGCGACCCCAAAATCGCGCGGTGGAGCATCACCGGGCGCTGCTTGCTGCCGTCGGGGGCGACATACGAGGCGTCGAGCCGTTCGGGCAATACAAAGTCAACCTGCAACGTGCCGCACTGCCAGTCGCGGCCGATCGCGTCGCGCAGCACGAATTCCAGCTTCGGCCCGTAAAACGCACCTTCGCCGGGGTTCAGCGTATATTCCAGCCCGGCTGCGACCACGGCTTCCTTTAGCGCGCCCTCGGCTTTGTCCCACGTGGCGTCTTCGCCCGCGCGTTTTTCCGGGCGGTCGGAGAATTTCACGGCGATGCTGGTAAACCCGAATGCTTTATAAACGTCCTTCAGCAGATCGCAGAACGCCACCGTTTCCGAGGTGATCTGGTCTTCGGTGCAGAAAATATGCGCGTCGTCCTGCACGAAGCCGCGGATACGCATGATGCCGTGCAAACTGCCCGAAGGCTCGTTGCGGTGGCACGAGCCGAACTCGGCCATGCGCAGCGGCAGGTCGCGGTACGATTTAATGCCCTGCCGGAAGATCTGCACGTGGAACGGGCAGTTCATCGGCTTGACGCATAGGATGCGTTCCTCATCGGAATTGGCGACGAACATGTTCTCGCGGAATTTCTCCCAGTGTCCCGACGCTTCCCACAGCGTTTTATCAACGAGCGTTGGCGTTTTGACTTCGATATACCCTTTTTGCGAAATCTTTTTACGCACGAAGGCTTCGATGGTGCGGTACAGCGCCCAGCCCTTGTCGTGCCAGAAAATCATGCCCGGCGAATGCTCCTCGATATGGAACAGCCCCAGTTCGCGCCCGAGCTTGCGGTGGTCGCGCTTGTCGGCTTCTTCGAGCAGCGTCAGGTAGGCTTTGAGTTCTTTTTCATTGGCGAACTGCACGCCGTAAATGCGCGTGAGCTGCTTGTTCTTGCTGTCGCCGCGCCAGTAAGCGCCCGCCACGCGCATGAGCTTGAACGCTTTCGAGAGCTGGGAGAAATGCGGCACGTGCGGCCCGCGGCACAGGTCGATGAACGCCGCATCGCCGCTGCCCTGCCGGTAGAGCGAAATTTTCCCCTGCTCGGTGGTGTCGTCAGCCGGTGCGCTGCGGATAATATCGGCCTTGTATGGTTCCCCGCGCGATTCGAACAGTTTAATCGCCGCCTCGCGCTCCCACATTTCGCGGGTGACCGTTTTATCTTCGGCCATGATCTCGCGCATGCGTTCTTCGATCTTGCCGAGGTCTTCCGAAGAAATCGGGTGCTCGGTTTCCACGTCATAATAAAACCCGTCATCCACCGTCGGGCCGATGGCGAGTTTCGTGCCCGGATAAAGCTCTTTCACCGCGCGCGCCAGCACCTGTGCGGTAGTGGTATGGCGTAAGATTTCTAAACCTTCCGGCTGGCGCGAGGTGAGGATTTCGATGCTGGCGTCACGGTCTACGGGCAAATAAAGGTCGCGCTGCTTGCCGTCGACCTTGACCGCGAGCGCCGCCTTGGCAAGCCCAGCGCCGATACTGGCGGCGATATCCGCACCGGTGACGGGGCCGGGATATTCGCGCTTACTGCCGTCGGGTAGTGTGATGGTGATCATAAATCCTGCAAAACCGCTGAAAAAATCGATGTATTCTTATAACTTTCCGCGCGCCACTTGCAACCCCTAGATTTCGTACGGGTGAAGCGCGCAATGCAATTATATTAATGTATAACAATAATTTAAATAAAAAATGCGTTGCGGCGCCGACTAAAAAAACGCCCATTTGTCATCAAATCTTCACGCAACGGCGCCGCGCTCTCCCCTATAATAGGCCTCACATTCACCAAAGGACTGCCGTGAGCGATTTGATAAAAATACTGGAGAAAGACATCGAGCTCGTCGCCCGCACCAAAAGCGACGTCGAAGTCGAAGCCTATGTGGCAGCGCAGCGCCAGCGCTACGCCAATAGCGGCCAGTCCTTCGACGAAAACATGGCGAAGATCGAAAAGAACAAAATGCCTCTTTCCGAGCGCGTCCGCCACGAAGCCTTAACCGGCGATGCGCGCGCCAGCGACATCAAAGCGCTTGCGCAGCAGCACATGGCTACGCTCAAGGAAGAAATCGCCGCCGATAAGCGCACTGAGATCGAAGGCCGTATCACCCGCGCCGACGATGCGCACCGTGACGCCGAAGTCATCGCCCTGACGAAAATGGCCCAGAAGGCCCAGAGGATTGCTTCCGATCCCGCTTACCGGCAAAGCGAAATTCTGGCGGAAACAAAAAAAGTAGCCGAGCTGATCGGCCCCGAACTGCCGCAAGCGCCCGTCGCGCCGGTCATCAACCACGTCGACCTTGGCGATTTCCGCCCATCCGTTCCCGCGCTCACCGCCAGCACCAACCGAGCCGGCCAGCGCTTCCCGTAACGATGCCCCTTCCGGGCCAGTTCTTCTCGCCTTATACTTTACCTATACGACCGTGATCCCGGCGCAGGCCGGTATGACGATAAACAACAATCGCTTGCTGCTAAAAATGCAAAGAAATGCAAAGAAATGCAAAGTAATCCGACGAAAAAGCCCGGGAATATAATGGCAATCACAACGTAATCGCCTGATGTTTTTCAGTGTTCGCATTCTCCGTATCCGAAACAAACGGTTCCATGCGGTATAATCCGGCGCCGAAGCGGCGATAATACGGCCCAAAGCGGGCTGCGAACTGTCCGTAACGGTTCAGTACACGCGTTCTTCCGGCGGGAAACTGGCGATTTCCCTGGTCTTGGGGTTCTCGTAGCTCATCCGCACCGGGCGCGTGTCCATACGCACGCTGCCGCTGCCGTCGACGAAGGCGACGCTGTGCGAAAGCCACTGCGCATCGTTGCGCTTCGGGAAATCCTCGCGCCAGTGCGCGCCGCGGCTTTCCTCGCGGGTATGCGCCGAGGCGAGCACGGCGGCGGATTGCCGCATTAGGTTGTCGAGCTCGAGCGCTTCGAGTAACTCGTTATTCCATATCGCCGAGCGGTCGGCGATGTGGAGTTCGTGTTGCATGACGCTGAAGAGGTCGCGCAGCTGCCTGCGCCCTTCTTCGAGCAGGTCGCGGTTGCGGAAAATGCTCGCATGCGACTGCATCAGGCGCTGCAATTCCCTGCGGATAGCGCCGGGCCGCATGCTGCCGCCGGACTGGCGCAGTTCGTCGAAGCGCGTGGCGGCGGGTTCGAGC
>CAZBUX010000177.1:0-2547 GCA_964495185.1 uncultured Rickettsiales bacterium
GCGCAGTTCGCGGCGCGGGGTGGATCGTCGGCGCGATGGGGAGCATTGTTATTCCGATGGCCGCATGAGGCCCGGCTCTATCGATACCGGATGCTTGCCGACAAGGTAGTTCAGGTACTGCGCGAACAGCTCGCTCTGTACATGCATTTTCAGTTCCTTATCGATTTCTGCGATTTTGGTTTTGTCGGCGGCGACGTCCGAGCTCGCCGCTTCGCCTACCACCGCGACCGCGTAATCGCCGGAGCTTAGCATCAGGAAGGGGGCGGTGGCTTCGCCGGGCTTGCGCGAGAACGCATCCTGGCTCAGCGCCGACGGCCAGTCGAAATCACCGCTGCTATGGGTGGAGCGCTTGATCTCGCCGTTATAGGCGGGACTTAAATCGTATTTTTCCAGCGTGGCTTCGCGGGTGGACTTATCGCTGAGCTTCTTTGCGATGTCGGTGGCCAGCGCTTCGAGGCGCTTTAAGCGTTCTTCTTTTTTCCAGCCTTCGATAGCTGCCGCTTTCACGTCTTCCAGCGGGCGGACGCGCTCGGGCGTGGCGCTGTCGACGCGCAGGATATACGACATGCCGCCCTTGGAGGAGATGAGCGAGGATTCGCTTTTCTCATCGGTTTTGAAGGCGGTTTCGAGGAAACGGTCGAGGTCGGGAATGGTTTTCTGCGCGCCTTCGGGCGTCTTGCCGTCGCGGTCGATATTTGCGATGGTCTGTACGGTGAGGCCGAGCTCGGCGGCGGCTTCCTTCAGGGTGCTGCCGCCCGCCAGCGCGTCTTCCAGCGTGTTGGTGAGCTTGCCAAGCGCGTTTTCGGCGGCGTGGATTTCGAGTTCCTTGCGGAGCTGTTCGCGCGCTTCTTCGAACGGTGCGACGGACGCCGCTTCGATGCCTTTTACGCGGAAGATATGCCAGCCGAAGGAGCTTTTGATCGGGGCGGTGGTTTCGCCGTCCTTAATTGAAAAGACTTCTTCCTGCGCGGCGTCGATGATGTGGCTACGCTCAATCTTGCCGAGGGAAACCGAGTCCTTGTTCAGGATATCGCCGGATTTGGCGATGTCGGCGAAGCTCTTGCCCGCCTTGATCTGTTCGTAGGCGGCCCTGGCCTTGTCTTCGCTGGAAAACAGCAGCTGCTCGACGCTGCGGCGCTCGGGGCGACGGAAATCCTCGAGGCGTTCTTCGTAGGCCTGACGGAGTTCCTTGTCGGTGACGGTGGCTTTTTTGCGGACGTCGTCGTTCTTGATGACGATGTAGCTGATGCTGCGGTACTCGGGCAGGGTGAAGAGTGCGGTGTTGCGCGTGTGATAGGCTTCGAGATCGGCCTGCTTCGGCTCGCCGATATTGCTTACCAGCGACGGCGTCAGGCGGTAAATGGTGATTTCGCGGCGCGATTCGCGGGCCTGATAAAGCAGGGCGGCAGCACCCGGAAGCGAGGGCTGCACGCTGTCGATGGCGTTGACGAGGAGGGCGGTAGCCATTTCGCCGCGCTGCTGGTCGATGTAATTCTTCTCCGACATGCCGGACTGGTTGAGCGCGGCCACGAAACGGGCCTTATCGAAATTGCCGGCGCCATCCTGATAGGCGGGGGTGGTGCGGATGCTGCGCGCGATGTCGGAATCGCCGGGGATCAGTTGCAGCTTTTTGGCTTCCTGTTTGAGAAGCGCGTCCTGCACCAGCGACTGCATGACCTGTTGCTCGATGTTCAGGTTCTTGAGGAGGTCGGGGGAGTATTTATCGCCAAACGCACGGCGCAGCTTCTCAGTCTGCTGCTGCACGGCGCGCTGGTAGGCGCCCACGGTGATTTTCGTGTCGCCGATGGTGGCGACCGCAGCTTTATGGCCGGGACTGCGCAACATATCGCCCACGCCCCAGACGGCAAACGTCATGATAAGGAAGGCCATCAGAAGCTTAGCGCCTATGCCGGACGAAAAGGTGCGGAATTGATTAAGCATATAACCGGTTGAAATGCGTTAAAAATACTATATCCCAGCAGATGTACACGACAAACAAGGACATTGTAAAACGGTTTTTCGTGGTTTAGGTTCCACAGTCTATGACAATGCAGAAAACCTATATCGTCGGTAACTGGAAAATGCACGGCGATGCGGCGCTGGCGCAGGAACTCGCGGCGTCCGCGAAGAAACACGCCCATCCCGGCGCGCAGGTGGTGCTGTGCCCCCCGGCGACGCTTCTTTCCGGCGTATCGGCGCTGCTTGCCGGCTCACCGGTCAGTACGGGCGGGCAGGACTGCCACGCCGAGGCTAAAGGCGCCTTTACCGGCGATATTTCGGCGCATATGCTGAAGGCGGCAGGAGCGGAGTACGTTATCGTCGGCCATTCCGAGCGCAGGCAGGGACACGGGGAAACGAGCGCGCAGGTGCGTGCAAAGGCCGCCGCCGCCATTGCCGCCGGGCTTATGCCTATTATATGCATCGGGGAAACGCTGGATGAGCGGGATTCGGGCAGGGCGCAGGCCGTAGTCGGCGCGCAGGTGAAGGAATCCGTGCCCGAAACGGTGCAAAACGGCCATTTTCTGCTTGCATATGAGCCGGTTTGGG
>CAZBUX010000177.1:2557-3914 GCA_964495185.1 uncultured Rickettsiales bacterium
CCGGACGGCATCTGCGGCTGACATCGGCGACATGCACTCCTATATAAGGAAGGTCGCAGGCGACTGCGCGGTACTCTATGGCGGATCGGTCAAGGCGGCAGGCGCTGCGGATATCCTGAGAATTCCCGGTGTGTCCGGGGTGCTGGTCGGCGGGGCGAGTATCGTTGCCGAGGAATTTTGCCGCATTGTCGCGGCAGCGAATTAGAAAGGGTTATTTTTGTGAGCGGCTCCTATACGGTTTTACTGGTGATACACACCATCCTCGTGCTGTTCCTCATCGTCATGGTGCTGATCCAGCGCACCGACAGCGACGGGCTGAGCGGCCTTGGCGGCGGTGGCGGGAACCAGTTCCTCTCCGGGCGCTCGGCAGCCAATCTGCTCACACGCACCACGGCCATCCTCGCCGCGTTGTTCATGATCACCAGCCTCGTGCTCGCCTTCATGGCAAGCCGCATGACGCAAAGCTCGATCCTCGACACCGTACCGGTGGTGGAAGAAACCGCTCCGGCCGTTGAGAAGACCGCCGAAGAACCCAAGCCCGCCGAAACCAAGACGGAAAAGAAAAAGCCCGAAGGCAAGGCAAAGGAAGCACCCGCGGTTCCGAAGCCTGAATAGGTTTCAATGGCACTGAAAATTCTCTACCTCGACGACGAGCAGAAAAACCTCGACAAGTTTGTTCCCGAGCTTGAAGCGCTGGCGTGTCAAAATGGTAGGAAATGGGATATCGATACTGCCAGGAATATCGCCGGGGCGCAGGAATTGATGGCAAAAAAGCAGTATGACTGCCTCGTGGTCGATTACTGCCTCGAAGATACCGAGATAAGTAAAGCCGGCGTTGATTTTATCCGCCAAATGCGCGCGGCAGGCAACAAAACGCCCTGCGTGATCTTTTCCACCATGCACCACCGGGAGATCCGTGCGGCCAATCCCGATATCGATGCGTTGAAGGTTGAGATTTCACCTAAGCGTGCCAGCGCATTGCCGTCTGCCATCCGGGGCGCTATCTACTATGGCAGTGAGCCAGGAACGCCTGAAACAAGCAGTGTTCTGGGAAAGCTCATGCGTGTGCTTTATCTCGACGACGTAGAAAACAATCTCACGAGAGCCGTGCGGGATATCGCGCAGATCGCGCCTTCGATGGGGATGGAAGTGCAGATGGATACGGCGCACGGCATGAAGGCGGCGCGGGCGCAGATGGCGGCGAACGTGTATGATTGCGTCGTCGCCGATTTTAATCTCGGCCAGACCGACCCCGGCGCCACGGGCATGGAGTTCGCGCGGGAAATACGCAAAGCCGGTTACGATAAGCCGGTCGTTATCTACACCACCGACAGCCGCGAGCAGGTGGAGGCCATGT
>CAZBUX010000178.1:0-3899 GCA_964495185.1 uncultured Rickettsiales bacterium
GCGTGTACGGGAAATCCTTCTTCTCAGGGAGCACGGGGTGCAGCGAGCGCCATGCCAGCTTGCCGTGGCCGATTTCGCGGCGGCCGGGGCCGGACATACGGCCCGTTTCACCGGTGGAGTACGGCGGGAAGTTGTAGTGGAGCATGAAGTCTTCTTTGTATTCGCCTTCAAGCGCGTCGATGATCTGCTCATCCTGACCGGTGCCGAGCGTAGCGACCACGATCGCCTGCGTCTCGCCGCGGGTGAACAGCGCCGAGCCGTGCGTTTGCGGCAGAACGCCGACTTCGCACTGGATCTGGCGGATATCAGCCGGGCCGCGCCCGTCGATACGCTTCTGGCTTTTCACCACATCGGTGCGGACGATGTCCTGTTCCAGTTTCTTGAACTGGCCGATGACAGTTTTTTCGCTGTATTCACTATCGGCGAACGCTGCCTTGACTTCCTTTTTGAGTTCATCGAGACGGGTCGAGCGTTCCTGCTTGCCGGTAATTTTGTACGCGGCGCGCAGGTTGGCTTCGGCGATCTCGCGAACGCGGGCCGCCAGCTCTTCGTTCTTCGGCGTGGTGAAATCCCACGCGTCTTTGGCGCTGCTTTCAGCGAGATCGATGATCATGTCGATCACCGGCTGCATCTGCTTGTGGCCGAACACGACGGCGCCGAGCATGACTTCTTCGGAAAGCTCCTTGGCTTCCGATTCAACCATGAGCACCGAACGCTTGGTGGCGGCAACGACGAGGTCGAGCTTGCTGTCGACCAGCGACGGCTTTACGGGGTTGAGGACGTACTGCCCGTCGATGTGGCCGACGCGCGCAGCGGCGATCGGGCCCATGAAGGGGATGCCCGAAATGGTAAGCGCCGCCGAAGCGCCGATCATGGCGACGACGTCGGGATCGTTCAGCAGGTCGTGCGACAGCAGTGTGCAGATCACCTGCGTGTCGTTAGCGAAACCTTCCATGAACAACGGGCGGATCGGACGGTCGATCAGGCGCGAGGTCAGGATTTCCTTTTCGGTGGGACGTCCTTCGCGCTTGAAGAAGCCACCCGGGATCTTACCGGCGGCGAACGCCTTTTCCTGATAGTGGACCGTGAGCGGGAAGAAGTCGACATCGGGCTTGGGGGATTTCTGCGCCACGACGGTGCAGAGCACGACGGTGTTGCCATAAGTGGCGAGTACCGCGCCATCGGCCTGCCGTGCGATACGGCCGGTTTCCAGGGTCAGCGTGCGGCCGCCCCACTCGATGGATTTTTTGGTAATGGTAAACATTCTATCTCTCTTTCTTTGTGACTATAAAAAAAAGAGTCCAGAGTTTTAGAGTTCAGAGTTCAGGAGGCTTTAAAAAACCTGCTGGACTCTGCACTCTCTACTCTGAACTCCCATTGCTTACTTACGGATGCCCAGTTTCTTGATGAGGCCTTCGTAGCGTGCGACGTCGTTCTTCTTGAGGTAATCAAGCAGGCGGCGGCGGCGTCCGACCATCATGAGCAGGCCGCGGCGCGAATGATGATCATTCTTGTGCCCGGCGAAATGCTCGGTGAGATGGTTGATGCGATCGGTGAGGATGGCGACCTGTACTTCCGGCGAACCGGTATCGCCCTTGCTGGTGGCGAATTTCTTGATCACGTCTTTCTTGGTGGTATCGTTTGCCTTACTCGACATCGTAGCGTCTCCTTTTAAGCTATAGATTAAACACACGTACCGGTTTCATCATATCCTGCGCGACGCTGCAAATGGCGACCAGCTTGTTGTTATGCCTGGTAAGGACGGTGTGCTCGGTCACACTGCCTGCCCATGCGATAACCTGGCCTTGCTGTATGCGTCTTGCCTGATCGGAGGTAACCTCCACGGCCGGGATGTCGTCCAGCGCGGATTCAACCGGGTACAAAAAACCGAGGCCGTCCTTATGCACCATATTTTCAAGATTTTCCAGAGAAATCGAATGATTAACGCCAAATTTCCCGACTTTCAGGCGCCTGAGCACCGAAATATGCCCGTAGCAGCCGAGCATCCGCCCCATGTCACGGGCCAGCGAGCGGATATAGGTGCCCTTACCGCAATGGCAGATAAAAGACGTTTTATCAGTGGTATATTCTTCTAACTGCAACGAATCCACCCTCACCTCCCTCGCCTTCAGCTCAAGGGCTTTGCCCTCGCGGGCAAGGTCGTAGGAGCGGTTGCCGTCGACCTTGAGGGCGGAGTAATCGGGGGGCACCTGCTGGATGAGGCCGGTGAAACGGGGCAGGATGGCTTCGATCTCAGCCCGCGTGGGGCGGTTGGGAGATGTGTGGGTGGGTTTGCCCTCGATATCGTCGGTATCGCGCTCCTCGCCCCATGTAACCGTGAATCCGTAGCTCTTGCCGGTATCGACCATGAACTGCATGACCTTGGTGGCCTCCCCGAGCGCCAGCGGCAGCACTCCCGACGCCAGCGGGTCGAGCGTCCCGGCATGGCCGATCTTGGAGGGTTTAAGCAGCCGCTTCACCTTCGCCACCGCATGCGCAGAGGTGATGCCCGAGGGTTTGTCGAGGATGATCCAGCCGTTCATGGCAGGGGGGTTACTTATCCCCCTTCTCCAGATCCCGCGCCACTTCCGGTTTCTTGAGCAGGGAGTTGATGCGCTCGGCTTCCTCAAACGAGGTGTCGAGCTTGAAATGGATGCGGGGCATGTAGCGCAGTTTCATGCGTTTGGAAACGAGGTGGCGCAGCTCCGGCTGAGCGTTGATCAGGGCTTCGAGCATCCCCTCTTTGTTTTCGCCCGCCAGCGGCATGACGAAGGCGGTGGCATTCTTCAGGTCAGGCGAAACGCGGACTTCCGACACGGTGATCGACGTGCCCATGAGTTCGGGCATGTGGCACTCGCCGCGCATGAAGATATCGGCCAGCGCATGGCGGATTTCTTCGCCGACGCGAAGCGGACGCGGCCCCTTCCCGCTTTTGCCTTTAAATAGATCGTGGAGTTTTGCCATTGTTATTCAATGCATTATGTGCAGGTGCACGTGAAGCTTTTATCGTAACAAAACTTTCACACTCACTGCAAGCGATATTTGTTAACCTGCGTGCTCAACCATAAGGGAAATCCTATGCCTTTTGATAATCCGGAACTAGATACCGACGCGCTTAAGGCGCAGTTGAACGAGCTGAATGCTGTGGGGAGAGTTTCCATCGTCCGGCTGCCGATCACGCGTGGCCTTGGTGATGCCGTCTCCGCTGCGGAGCAGAAAAGCCACACGATGGGCTGCATCGTGCAGGGCCTTGGCGATGCGGCGAAAGCGGTGCTGGTTCGGGCGTTGACAGAAAATGGAATCCAGTTTCATGCCGGGGCTAAATCTAGCCTCGTTGCCATCTATGAAGATTCGCTGGCGGCGGAAGGCAAGCTCGCCGCGTTGCAGGCCGCGCTTGGCGGCACGGCGCCGGATACGGGAAAATCGCAAGGTAGCGGTGGCCGCGGGCGCTGATTAAACCGTCCGCGCCAGTTCCTCGACTTCGAAGCATTCGATCTGGTCGTTGACGCGGATGTCCTCGTAGTTTTCGAAAGCCATGCCGCATTCGAGACCGCTCTTTACTTCCTTCACTTCGTCCTTGAAGCGCTTGAGGGTTTTGAGTGTGCCTTCGTGGATCACCACGTTGTCGCGCAGCAGGCGTACTTTGCAGCCGCGCTTGATGATGCCGTCGGTGACCATGCAGCCCGCCACTTTTCCGGCCTTGCTGATGTTGAACACTTCGCGGATCTGCGCGTAGCCGAGGAAATTTTCCTGCAGCGTCGGCGCGAGCATGCCCGAGAGCGCTGCTTTCACATCGTCCACCACGTTATAGATGATGGAGTAATAGCGAATGTTGACCTTGTCGCGGCTGGCCATTTCCTTGGCTTTGGGCGCGGCACGTACGTTGAAGGCGATGATCA
>CAZBUX010000179.1:0-3867 GCA_964495185.1 uncultured Rickettsiales bacterium
CGGAAGAAACCCTGGCCGAGCGCCATAAAAACAACCTGTTTCCCGGAAAAAAAGCCGCCGACGTACTGGCTGCCTACCGCGACGCCATGAGCCAGGGATTGCTCAAGGTCATGTCCAAAATGGGCATCGGCGTCATCAGCGCCTATCGCGGCGGGCTCAATTTCGAAGCCATAGGCCTGTCGCGCTCGCTGGTGGCGGAGTTCTTCCCCGGCCTGCCCTCGCGCATCTCGGGCATCGGACTTGACGGCATCGAAAAGCGCGTGCGGGAATTGCATAAGGCGGCCTTCAGCCGCAACGACAACGTGCTTCCCATCGGCGGTTTCTACCGCTTCCGCGTCGGCGGCGAGCAACATGCGTGGGAAGGCGAATCCATACACCTGTTGCAAAGCGCGGTGAACGGCGGCTCGTATAAATTATTCAAACAGTATACCGGAAAAATTTACGCCGCCCCGCCGATCAATTTACGCGACCTGCTCGATTTCCGTTCGCCCAATGCCGCCATTCCCGTCGATCAGGTCGAATCCATCACCGATATCCGCAAACGGTTCGTAGCGCCCGCCATGTCGCTCGGCGCGCTCTCGCCGGAAGCGCATACCGTGCTTGCCATCGCCATGAACCGCATGGGTGCCGCGTCGAATTCCGGCGAAGGCGGCGAAGGGCCGGAGCGCTTCCGCCCGCTGGCCAATGGCGACAACGCCAATTCCACCATCAAGCAGGTCGCCTCGGCACGCTTCGGCGTCACGGCGGAATATCTAAACAGCGCCCACGAGCTCCAAATCAAAGTGGCGCAGGGCGCCAAGCCCGGCGAAGGCGGCCAGCTACCGGGCTTCAAGGTCACCGCCGAAATCGCGCGGCTGCGCCACGCCACGCCCGGCGTCATGCTCATCTCGCCCCCGCCGCACCACGACATCTATTCCATCGAGGATCTGGCGCAGCTCATTTACGACCTGAAACAGATCAACCCCGACGCGCTGGTGTCGGTAAAGCTCGTAGCGCAGTCGGGCATCGGCACCATCGCTTCAGGCGTGGCCAAAGCCATGGCCGATAAGATAGTCATCGCAGGGCATTCGGGCGGCACGGGCGCATCAGCATGGTCGAGCGTCAAGCACGCAGGCATACCGTGGGAAATGGGACTTTCCGAAGCCAACCAGGTCTTGACGCTGAACCGCATGCGCCACCGCGTGAAACTGCAAACCGACGGAGGCCTGAAAACCGGACGCGACATCGTCATCGCCGCCATGCTCGGCGCGGAGGAATACGCTATCGGCACCGCCGCGCTCGTAGCGATGGGCTGCATTCTGGTCCGCCAGTGCCACAGCAACACCTGCCCCGTCGGCATTACCACGCAGGACCCGGCGCTTCGCGCTAAATTCGAAGGCACGGTGGACAAGGTGGTGAACCTGTTCTCCTTCGTCGCCGAGGAAGTGCGTGAAATCCTCGCCTCGCTCGGTTTCAAGAACCTGAACGAAATCATCGGCCGCTCCGACCTGCTCGCGCAGGTAAGCCGCGGCAGCGAAGATTTAGTCGATCTCGACCTGAACAACCTGCTGGCACAGGCCGACCCCGGCGCGCATGCCCGCTACTGCACGCTTTCGGGCCGCAACGAAGTGCCCGACACGCTCGACGCGCAAATGCTCAAAGACGCGCATCTGGCGCTCGAGCAGGGCCAGAAAATCCAGCTCGCCTACACCGTGCGCAACACCATGCGCGCTATCGGCACGCGGCTTTCCTCGATGATGACCCGCCGTTTCGACACCGCCATGCTCCAGCCCGACCACATCACGCTCAGGCTTCGCGGCTCGGCGGGCCAGTCGCTCGGCGCATTCGCCGTGCGCGGCGTGAAGATCGAGCTGCTCGGCGACGCCAACGACTACGTCGGCAAAGGGCTTTCGGGGGCCACCATCGTGGTGAAACCGCGCGCGTCCAGCACACTCGCACCCCATGAAAACACCATCATCGGCAACACGGTTCTCTACGGCGCCACCGCCGGGAAACTCTTCGCCAGCGGACAGGCCGGCGAGCGTTTCGCCGTGCGCAATTCCGGCGCACTGACGGTAGTCGAAGGCTGCGGCAGCAACGGCTGCGAATACATGACCGGCGGCACCGCCGTTATCCTCGGCCCGGTCGGCCATAATTTCGGGGCGGGAATGACCGGCGGCATGGCGTTCGTCTACGACGACACGAACACCTTCGAAGCCCGCGTCAACACCGACACGGTGGTCTACCAGCGCGTCGAGAGCGAATACTGGCAGAATATCCTGAAAAACCTCATCGCCGAGCATGTCACCGAAACCGCCTCCCCGCGCGGCGAAAATATTTTGATGGGTTTCCAGTGGGAATTGCCAAAATTCTGGCAGATTTGCCCGAAAGAAATGGTAACAAGGCTGGAGCGTCCGCTGAGTGACGATGCGGCTGGGGCACTGCGTGCCTAAGGTTGTGCTTTGTTTTTTGTGCTTTGTGCTTTGTAAAGTATAAGAATGATTCTTAATTATGAAAATCTGGATGTTTGGAACAAAGCAATTTCGCTGGCCGATAGGATATATGACGTTACCGAATCTTTTCCTAAGCAAGAAATGTTCGGTTTAAGCAGTCAACTACGTAGAGCGGCAGTTTCGATCGCTTCAAATATCGCCGAAGGCAGCGCACGCGGCGGTAGAAATGAGTTCGCGCATTTTACCAGCATCGCAAGGGGATCGTTGGCCGAACTGCAAACCCAACTTGTTATTGCACATAAAAGGCGCTTTATTGAAAACATGTTGTTTGATGAACTTAAACAAGAAACCGTTCTTCTCAGCAAAATGCTTATGGGGCTTCTGCGGGCGCTAAAACAACCTGCAAAGCACAAGGCACAAAGCACAGAGCACACAACGCCATGAGACAACTCTACCACACCCACCTCTCCCCCTTCTGCCGCAAAATACGTATGCTGCTTAAGGAGAAGGATCTCGAATTCGAGCTGATCCAGGAAAACCCTTGGGATAAGAACCTCGCGTTTTTTGCGCTGAACCCGGCGGGCGAAGTGCCGGTGCTGATCGAGGAGGACGGCGCGGTGATTTCGAGCGCCTACGCCATCGCCGAATACCTCGAAGAAGCCTACCCGAAAATCACGCTGGTCGGCGCTTCGGCGCTGGAGCGCGCTGAAATCCGCCGCCTGGTGGACTGGTTCGACCATAAATTCGATTACGAGGTGACGCAGAACATTTTATTCGAAAAAGTGTTCAAGCATTACTTCCACTACGGCGAGCCGAACTCGGCGGCCATCCGTGTCGGCAAGCAGAACATCCTCTACCACCTCGACTATATCGGACATCTGGCGAAGGAGCGCTATTTCCTCGCGGGTGAAAACCTGACACTTGCCGACCTTGCCGCGGCAGCGCATCTGTCGGCGCTGGATTACCTCGGTGACGTGCCGTGGGAATATAACCCCGCCGCGCGCGACTGGTACGCCCTGCTCAAATCACGACCTTCGATGCGCTGTATCCTTACCGAGCGCGTGCGCGGCGTGCGCCCGCCGGCGTATTATGAGAATCCGGATTTTTAGGAGTTAGCGCCTGTGTTGGCTCGGGCGCGTAGCGTTCAACCTTTCGATCGCGCTCTGGAAGGCTTTCGCAGAGTTTTCTTCCATGTGCTTAAACGACAAATGCGGCGTCACATGAATTTCCTCACCGTGAAGCACTAGTGTTGTTTCCTTGTTGCGATTGGATTTCGCATGGACTAACACTGCAGCTAAGAATTCCCTCTGTGCTTCCGGCGTCATGACCTCAGTGCTGTTGCGATTGATTTTCAGTGCGTTATCCGTCAGCGTAATACGGCAGTACTGGCCACCAAGATTTATATCATGCTGGTTTTTTCCGGGATAATCAGATT
>CAZBUX010000180.1:0-2461 GCA_964495185.1 uncultured Rickettsiales bacterium
GCCTTACCTTCAATTCGCTTTCAGGCTGGCGCGTGGGCAGCGAAGTGTCGCGCCTGCGCCGCAGCCAGGATTATATCATTATCGACAGCCCGCCCCACACCGAAACCGAAGCGCGCACAGCCATTCGCTGCGCCGATTTCATTCTCATCCCCGTGCAACCGAGCCCGACCGATCTGTGGGCGACCAAGGCGACGCTGGAACTGGCGAAAGCCGAGAAAATCCCCGTAAAGGTGGTCATGAACCGCGTCAGCGCCAACTCGCGCCTCGCAGCTACCATCGCCGAGCAACTGAGCGACCTCACCGCAACCACGCTTGGTAACCGCGTCCTCTTTGCCGCCGCCCTGCTCGAAGGCCGCACGGCCACTGAAATCGAGCCGACGAGCGCCGCCGCGCAGGAAGTCAAATCGCTGGTGAAGGAAATCCTCGCGCTGGTCAAAACTGATGATGAAGACGAGCAGGACGCTGCGCCCGCCGCCAAGCAGTCTAAAAAAATGCTGGAAGAAGCCTAGCCTTTTTCACCCGGAACGCGTGCGTCGATGTTCAGCGCATGCAGCCCTGTCTCGAGCTCTTCGGCAAGCAGGGCGTAAATCATCCGGTGCCGTTGCACCTTACTTAGCCCCGCAAACGCCGCAGAGGCGATCATGAGCCGGTAATGGGTCTCACCGCCCGGCGCGGCACCGGCATGGCCCGCATGACGGGCGGAATCGTCGGTGATTTCGATCTCCACAGGCGATAATTCTTTCGCCAGCAATGCGTGGATACGTTCAGCCCTGTTCATTTTCGCCATCCTTATGCTATATCGGTTGCTATGCCTAAACGAAAACAAAGCGATGCGCCAACCGAATCTTCCCTGCCCTGCAGCGTGGAGGGCTGTAGCGCGCCGGGCGCTTACAAAGCGCCGAAATCCAAGGACGCGCTGCACGAGTATGCGTGGTACTGCCTCGATCATATCCGCGAGCGTAATAAGCAATGGAACTATTTCGCCGATATGGACAGCGCCGAGATCGAGTCGTTCATCAAGGACGCCGTCACCGGCCATCGCCCGACATGGAAGCGCGAAAGCCATTTCGGGCGCTATTATGAGAATCTGCAGGACTCGGTGTACGAATTCCTCCACGGCCACGCCCAGCGCACGCGCCCAGCCCCTGCCATCGACAACAAAATCCGCAAGGCGCTGGCCGCGATGGATATGGAATATCCATATAATTTTGAATCCCTTAAAACACAGTATCGCGTGCTGGTAAAAAAATACCATCCCGACGCCAACAAGGGCGATAAGAAAAACGAGGAGCGCTTCAAGCAGGTGACAAGCGCTTACAAGATATTAACCGAACATCTTAATAACCATCACTAAATGGTGATTGCGGGCGATAATGAAACTATGTATGATCAAAGTCGCTGAATTATCGCAACCCGCACCCAAATCGTGAGCCAAGGAGTCCCTATGAAATACACTGCAATACTTGCCATCGTCGCCGCTTTCGGTATCGCGGGCGCCGCTTACGCTGCTGAACCGGCTCCGGCAGCCGCCGCTAAACCGGCTGCTGCGAGCGTCGGAAAATCAATAACTGCTGATGACCTTAAGAAAATGTGTGACTTCCGTTTCAAGGATAAAGCAAAAAGGCACGCGAGGTGCATTAAAAATGGGCAGGCAGCTGTCGGTAAGCCAATGAATAAGAAACAGGCTAATACAATCAATAAAGTAAGCCAGGGCATTTATTATCAGCCAAAAACAAAAAAAGCAGCGGCACCGGCAAAAGCGAAGTAATCCTTATTGATAACGGAGTATGCGCGGGCTGAAGAGGCTCGCGCATATTTTTTCCAGAATGATATGAAAAAAACGGTCTCTCCCGAGATTTCCGATCTCGATATCCCCGATAAAATCGCAAGCGTGGAAAAACTGTTCGGCTTTAAGCTGAACTTTCAGGTTCCCGCTTTCTCAAAAAAAACCGAATACGTCCCGGCGATTGACCCGGATTATTATTTCGAGCCGGATGTCACGCGCGCTATCCTCGCCGGATTCGCGCATAACCGGCGCGTACTGGTGCAGGGCTATCACGGTACGGGGAAATCCACCCATGTGGAGCAGGTCGCGGCGCGGCTCAACTGGCCGTGCATCCGGATCAACCTCGACAGCCACATCAGCCGCACCGATCTGGTGGGACGCGATGTCATCACGCTGCGTGAAGGCAAGCAGGTGACGGAGTTTCAGGAAGGGCTGCTTCCGTGGTCGCTTTCGCGCCCGGTGGCGCTGGTGTTCGACGAATACGACGCAGGCCGCCCGGACGTGATGTTCATTATCCAGCGCGTGCTCGAGGCGGAAGGGAAATTCACGCTGCTCGACCAGAACCGCGTCATTACCCCCCACCCGTATTTCCGCCTGTTCGCCACCGCCAATACGGTGGGGCTGGGTGATGCCACGGGACTGTACCACGGCACGCAGCCGATCAATCAGGGGCAG
>CAZBUX010000180.1:2471-3861 GCA_964495185.1 uncultured Rickettsiales bacterium
CAGAGGGATCGCTGGAGCGTGGTAGCCACGCTGAACTACCTGCCGGAAGCCGACGAGTTGCAGGTCGTCATGTCGAAAGCCAAAGAACTAGGCCCGAAAGCGAAAGAAACGGTGCGCAGCATGATCAGCATGGCTACGCTCACGCGGCAGGGCTTCATGCAGGGCGACATCTCCACCGTCATGTCGCCGCGCACAGTGATCATGTGGGCCGAGAATTACCATATTTTCGGCGATCTCGACGTCGCCTTCCGCCTTACTTTTTTCAACAAGTGCGATGAAGGCGAGCGCGGCATCATCGCGGAATATTACCAGCGGTGTTTCAATAAGAACCTGCTGGCGGCTCAGTGAATCCTGCGAATGCAACCGACCCGGTCACCGGCCTGAAACAGGCGGTTGCCGCCGCCACGCGCGCGATTTCCGGCAAGCGCGGGCTGCGGGTGGAGTTCGGACAGGCAAGCGGCGACGTCGCACTACCGGCAATTACGGTGTACCCGCCGCCCGATGTACTGGAAGTAGTGCGCGGCATGGGCGACCACGCGGCATTGGTTGTAAAACATCACGATAAAAAACTGCACCGCTCGCTGAAACCGAAAAACGATGCGCATACAAAGCTATTCGATCTGCTGGAATCCATCCGGGTGGAAGCCGTGGGCGGCGAGCATATGCACGGCGTGCGGCATAATCTTTACCGGCGTTTCGAACAATTGAGCAAGCGTCACCGCGACGAAGCCAGCCAGCCGCTGGCGGTGAAGATCGAAGCGCTGGCGAGACGGCATATCCAGCAATCCCCGCTGCCGAAGTATATGGCGGCGCTGGCCGACGCACCTGATTCTGCGCTGAAAAATATCGTGCCGGTGCTTGCGGATATGCACGAGCATATCAATGACCAGAAAACCTACGCGGCGCTGGCACTGCAATGCCTCGAGCAATTCGCCGATATCGCGTTAGCCAGCGACAGCGAAAACAGCACGCAGTCCGATTCGCCCGCGGAACATGAAAAGCCAGAATCACCGAAAGGTGAACCCGGCCAGCCTTCGATGATTTCCGCCGATGCGGACGGCGAAACCAATGCAGCTCTGGCGCAGATTCTTGCTACGCGTTTAAGCGAGGGCGACGAGAAAGTTTCGCGGGAAGACGCGGAATCCGACCCAACCCCGTATCCGAGCAATTCGCCGCAGGATGTGAGCTATCCCAAGCCATATCACGCCTATACGTATGCGAATGACGAGATCGTGCTGGCTGGCAAGCTCGCCACGCCTGCCGAACTTGAGAACCTGCGCCGCCAGCTCGACATGAAGCTCGCGCAGTTCCAGACACTCAGCGCCAAACTCGCCAACCGGCTGCAACGGCTGCTGCTGGCACGGCAGGCGCGGCAATGGCTGTTCGATCA
>CAZBUX010000181.1:0-3828 GCA_964495185.1 uncultured Rickettsiales bacterium
GCAGGTGCAGAATGGCTGCGACCACCGCTGCACGTTTTGCATCATTCCCTATGGCCGCGGCAACAGCCGGTCGGTGCCGATGGGCGAAATCGTTGCGCAGGTGCGCACGCTCGTAGAGCAGGGCTATAAGGAAGTGGTGCTTACCGGGGTGGATGTCAGCGATTACGGCAAGGATTTGCCGGGCGCGCCCTCGCTCGGGCAGATGATGAAGCGGCTGCTGGCGCTGGTGCCGGATTTGCCGCGTCTGCGGCTTTCGTCCATCGACGCGGTGGAGGCGGACGACGATTTGTTCTGGCTGCTGGAAAACGAGCCGCGCTTCATGCCGCACATGCATATCAGCCTGCAGGCGGGCGACGACATGATCCTGAAACGCATGAAACGCCGCCACCTGCG
This sequence comes from uncultured Rickettsiales bacterium, assembly GCA_964495185.1. Lineage (GTDB taxonomy): Bacteria > Pseudomonadota > Alphaproteobacteria > Rickettsiales > SXRF01 > CAZBUX01. Next base: position 394 of record CAZBUX010000181.1, read on the forward strand.
AAAAGACGCGCTGGAATTCTGCGAGCGGGTGCGCTCGCTTCGTCCCGACGTGGTGTTCGGGGCGGACATCATCGCGGGATTCCCGACCGAAACGGAGGAGATGTTCCAAAATACGCTGGCGATGGTGGAAGAAGCGGGGCTTACCTACCTGCACGTATTCCCTTATTCTGCGCGTACCGGCACACCGGCGGCAAAAATGCCGCAGGTGCCCAAGGCCGTGCGCAAGGAACGCGCGGGCCGTTTGCGTGAGGCTGGAGAAAAAAGGCTGGCGGCATACCTGCAGGAGCAGGTGGGCAAAACCGTGAGCATCATGGCCGAGCAACCGAGGCTGGGGCGCACGGAGCAGTTTGCTTATGTGGAGCTGGATAAGGATTGTGCCGTGGGTACGCTGGCGATGGCGGGCATTGCGGGCGCCGATGCCGGGAAGCTGTTCGGTTGCGTATGAATTTCCTCTCGCGGCTGAAATCCGGGCTTTCTAAAAGCTCCACGAAAATTTCCGACGGCATCGGCGGGATTTTTACCAAGGCCAGGCTCGACGATATGGCGGTGGAGCAACTGGGCGACCTGCTCATCGAATCCGATATGGGCGCAGCGCTTGCCACCGAGCTTTCCGAAAAACTGGCGGCGACGCGTTTCGACAAAGACGTTTCGCCCACGGAAGTGAAGCGTTTTCTGGCCGGTGAGATTGCCGCGATACTTGAGCCGCTGGCTTTGCCGCTGGTGCCTGACGCGGGGCTTAAGCCCGCAGTGATCATGATGGTCGGCGTCAACGGTAACGGCAAGACGACGACGATCGGAAAGCTCGCAAGCAGATTTAAGGGCGAAGGCAAAACCGTGATGATGGCGGCGGCCGATACGTTCCGTGCGGCGGCGGTGGAGCAGTTGCAGGTGTGGGGACAGAGGGCCGGGATTCCGGTGGTGACCGGCGAGCATGAGGCCGACCCGGCGAGTGTGGCGTATCAGGCCTGTGCGCGGGCGAAGGCCGAGGGCGTGGATATCCTGCTGATCGACACGGCAGGCAGGCTGCATAATAAATCGAATCTTATGAACGAGTTGCAGAAGATATCTAAGGTGCTTAAGAAGATCGACGAAGCCGCGCCCCATTACGTCATACAGGTGCTCGACGCAACCACCGGCCAGAACGCGCTGGCACAGGTGCAGGCGTTCAAAGAGATGGTAAACGTCACCGGCCTCATCGTCACCAAGCTCGACGGCACCGCCAAGGGCGGTGTGGTCGTGGCGCTGGCGCGGCAATCGAAACTGCCGATCCATGCGGTAGGTGTGGGCGAAGGCATCGAGGATCTCGACAGCTTCAGCGCCACCGCGTTTGCGCAGGATCTTGTCGGTGGAACCGTTTAGAGACGGTTCAGAGCCGGTAAACCGCCGTTTGGATCGCTCCCGCTACCGGGTAATACTGTGTGGAACCCTTTCAAAAACACGTGATTCTTTTTATATCATAAGGTTGTGTCGGTTCTTCCTCTCGTTTTGGCCGTCAAACATTGCATTTCTTTGCATTTCATTGCATTTTTAGCGACACGCAATTGTTTTATAGTCATTCCGGCATGCGCCGGGATGACGGTCATATAGGGGAAAGTATAAGGCCGAAGAAAACGGCCCGGAAGGGGATTAGTTGACCAGCTTGAGCAGGGTCGGGTTCAGGCGGTTGCCTTGGGCTGCCACGGCGGTTGCGGCGTGGTCGAGCAGGTCGGTCAGTGCAAAATCGGTGGAGGCTTCGCCGAAATCGAGGTCTTCAAGGCCAGAGCGCGCGGCTTCCTGATTGATGACGGCGGAGTCGATGCTGGCGCCGAGGAAATTCAGGGATTCCTGGAACGAGTTGATAGCGGCGCGTTCGCGGGCGGCGGTGGAAAGGGCTGCAGCGATCGCTTCAGCGGCTTTTTCGGCGCCATCGGTGGTGAAAATTTCAAGCTGCCTGCCTTCGAAGAGGCGCTCAGTGGAGAGGTCGCCGATTTCGAGCGTTTCGGTGTTCTCCGCATTCTCCTGACCGAGAACTTTCGCCAGCGAAATCGCTTCGCCTTCCTTCAGGCTGCCGTCTAAAAGTTTTTTGCCGCCGAAGGATGCGTTCTCCGCGATTTGGTCGATCTCGCGCGCTACCGCCTGAAATTGCAGGTTGAGCTGCTTGCGGGTTTCCTGATCGAGCGTGGGATTCTTCGCCTGAACGGTGAGCGACTGGAGTTGTTCGAGTTCTTCTTGAATCTGGTCGATACCTTCGTCGGCGACCTGCGTAAAGCTGCTGGACTGCGCTACGTTGGAAGAAACCTGCTTGAGCCCGCTTGCCTGCGCCTGCAAAAGATTGGCCAGCGCCAGCGAAGCCACGTCGCCCGTGGAGCGCGTGATGCGCGCGCCGCTCACCAGCGTTTCGACGACGGCGCGCAGCTTCTCGTTCGCGCGCTTGACGTTTTGCGACTGGGAATTGGCGTTTAAGGCGCCAATCGAGTTGAAATCAACCATGCGACCCTCCTGATCCTTACCGTCGAAGCGACGGGCGGACGTTCATGTCCTTAAAACGAAGGAATACCTTTGATTTATACCCTACAGTATAATCCTTACTAATAGATTAAGCAACCCCATTGCATAAGAATCAATGGCATAGCAGCATGCTATTGTAACTTATGGTAAAATAAAGAGCCCTGACATGGGCTCGTTATTCCTAGATGTCGATTTTGATTTTTTCTTTGGGGTCGACCATCTTGCCCATATTCGGCCCGCTCATCAGGCGCATGCCCAGATAGGTGCAGAACCAGCAGGCGAGAATGAATACTACCGTTTGCACAAGGCCCGGATAAGGGATGAGTACCGCCGCCATAATGCCGAACGCAGGCACTGCAAGCACCGCAACAACCAGCGTCGTCCACCACATAAGTCCGGCGCAACCGCCGCCGCATTTCGAGTCGTGATTCGTCATGATATTGTCCCCTGTTATTTTTAAGTTATTATTATTGCAGCATTAATGTAGCATAAAAAGTAAGCGGATTCTACAACTGAGTCACCGGTGGCACGTTAAACGCGTTTTCTGGTGCAGATTTCCAAGGAAAATCAGTAGGGTTTTAGCCCCCTTCCAACCCTCCCCCGCGAGCGGGAGAGGGGATGGCAAGGAGCGGCTAGCGTTTATCGAGCGTGATGAACTGCCTCGGTTCGGCGCCGGTGAAGAGCTGGCGCGGGCGACCGATCTTGGCTTTGGGATCTTCCATCATTTCCTTCCACTGCGCGACCCAGCCGACAGTGCGGGCCACCGCGAAAAGCACGGTGAACAGTTTCGACGGGATGCCCATGGCGCGGTAGATGATGCCCGAATAAAAATCGACGTTCGGGTAAAGCTTGCGGCTGACGAAATATTCGTCGGACAGCGCGATGCGTTCAAGCTCGACGGCGATCTTGAGCAGCGGCTCGTCGAGCTTGCCGAGTACCGCCAGCACT
>CAZBUX010000182.1:0-3794 GCA_964495185.1 uncultured Rickettsiales bacterium
CTGGCGGTAGCGTCGTATTTTGCGAGCAGGGCGGTGGCACGGGTGAGGTCGTCAGGCGTCTGGTCTTTATCGCTCATCGTGCGTTTCCAGAAGGTTTGTTCTTCCGGGGTGCCTGCGCTCGCGGCGATAATCACAGGCAGGGTGATCTTGCCTTCGCGGAAATCGTCGCCCACGGTTTTTCCGAGTTTCTGCTGATCGGCGGAATAATCGAGCGCGTCATCCACCAGTTGGAACGCGATGCCGATATTGACGCCGAAATCGCGCAGCGGCGCTTCCGTTTTTTCGTTGCCGGATACCACCGCGCCCAGTTCGCAGGCGGCGGCGAACAGCACGGCGGTTTTGGAGGAAATCACTTCAAGATAATGCGCAACCGACGTATCGAGGTCGCCCTCGGCCATGAGTTGCATGACTTCCCCGCGCGCGATCACCGCCGAAGCGTCGGATAAAATCCGCAGCACCTTGGGCGCACCGTCGGCCACCATCATCTGGAACGCCTGCGACAACAGGTAATCGCCCACCAGCACGCTCGCCTTGTTGCCGAACACGACATTGGCCGTATCCAGCCCCCGGCGCAGTACGCTTTCATCGACGACGTCGTCGTGCAGCAGCGTGGCGGTATGGATGAATTCGACGGCCGCGGCCAGCGCGATATGCCGGTCGCCCTCATAACGGCAGAGCTTGGACGCGATCAGCGTCAGCGCCGGGCGAATGCGTTTGCCGCCGGACGCGATGATGTGCCGCGCGATATGCTCGATCAGCGCCACGTCGCTGCGCACCCGATCTAGAATCAGCGAATCCACCCGCGTAAGGTCGCCGCGCACGAGCGCGTAAAGCGCATCCAGCGAAGGCGGGGCGGGGGGGGTGATGGCAGCAGCTTGGGTCATAGGGTCTTTTTACCCGGATTTATTAAAAAATACAGGGAAAATATACGGTTTTCAGGCCAGCAGGTTACGTGTTTCCTGACTGGCGATGTCCTCCAGCGGGTTGACCGGGAAGGTTTTTACCGCCTGAAACACCAGTTGGCCGCGATATCCGGCGATCTGGCCAGACTGGTCGTAAATCTTCAATATGTCCTGCTGGATCTGCCCGGAGAGCGGTTTCAGGCTGCGGATGAACAAATCGAATTCCATGCTGTCGGGGCGGCGGCGCACCATGCCGTCCATCTGCAATTCGCCCATCTGCGACAGCGTTACCTCGACCACGAAGCGCGTATCGTCCTCGCGGCGCTCCGCACCGGCCTGATTCGATTCGCGGCGGTCGCGCTTGACAAACAGCCGCACCGGGTGCCATTCCCCAGATACCGCCAGCGGGAACACCAGCGATTGCCACTGCCCTGGCTGCGGATCCGTCCATGCGCGCGCAAGCCCCGTGAATTCACCCTCGGCCTTGCGCACGAGCGCACCGTGGCCTTTGTCTTCAAGCCACTGCACGGCGTCCTTGCCCAGCCAGTTGCGGAAATCGCCGGAGCGCAGCGCGGAAATAAACAGCATCATCCCCGCCGTGATCGTCTGTGGGGTAATCGTCGCCTGCATTTGCTGAGAGCCGCCGCCTGCCAGCATCCACGGCAGCGAAGCTAGGGAAGCCCCGCCCATGCTGAGCAGCCCGTCATCGGCGGTAAGCAGCGAACTTATCTGTTGCAGCGTCGTCCACCCACCCGAAAGCGTGACCACGGGCGCGGCGATGGACTCGGCGGCAGCGGCGGCGCCGGTTTGCGGCAAGGTAACCGGCCCCACTTCAAACGTCACTTTCGTACCCACCGGCTGGACAATGCCCGGCTGCAGGCGCACGATGCCCACCGGTGTTTGCACCAGCGTTTCGCCGCCGGATTCATTGCCGATCACCGTAGCGGCGATGATCTGCCCCTGCTGGATAGGCACGGGATTCGAAGGGAAAGCGGGCAGGGGCGCCGCAGGTGTCGCTGGCGCTGTTGGCGGCGTTTGAATTACGGCAGGAGCTGGCGTTTGCGGCGTAGCCGGTAAAACAGGCGAAGCGGCGGGCGCTGCGTCCGTTTTAGCGTAAGCGGCGTAGAGGCTTGGCGAAACGACCGGCTGTTGTGCGGACGGTGCAGGCGTATTCCCCGCCGCCGGCGCCGCCTTGCCGGGCACCATGAGCGATACGATTTTCAGGCTTAGCTGAGCGCCTTCGGGAAGCTGCGGGGCCGTGGATTTCCCCGGCGGCGGCGATAGGACGGTGCCGGTGACCACCACAACCGGCTCGCCGCCCTGCGTGCGTATCTGCACCGCCTGCAAAGAAGCGCTGGTAGCCGCCTGTGGCTGCGCTCCGGGTTGTTGAATTTTAGCGGCTTGCGCCGTTTCACCAGCGCCGCGCTGCCCGATGATAACGTCCGGGTCGCTGGCGAATCCCGACTGCGTTTCGGCAATTTCCGGGGCCTGTCCGTTGACGGTAAGAATCCGCGCCAAGGCGTTCCCGGCACGGTTCTCGACGCGGATGACGACCTCGCTGCCGATCTTGAGGAAAAAATTGGTTTCGAACGCGATATCGCCGTTTTCGCTGCGAAGCACCGGGTTTCCCGCCGGGTCGCGGTTGACGATAAAACCCGCGAGAATTGATCCTGTGGGTATATTTGCCAGTATCGTCGGCGCTCCAGAACCGCTGCCAGTCGTCACCTGCTGCGGCTGCTGAATACCCTGCGCCGGGAGGATGGAGATGAGGCGAATGTCTACCATGCGGTTACGTAGGTAACTTAGGTTTCATAGGCTGAGCCTACCGCAACTTATGAAACCTATGCAACCTAAGAAACCTCACTTCTGCATGAGCTTGATCGAAAGCGCCGCCGCATCGGTGGCCGCCGTCGAGTGCGGGGCCTTGATGAGCAGCGAAGTCTGGCTGCGGATGCTGTCTTTCACCTTATTGTCGCGGCGGATGATGCCCATCAGCGGCGGCGAGAAATTCAGGAAATTGATACAGGCCTTGTTGATGGCGCTGTAGGTGCCTTCACCTTCCTTCTGGGTCGCGGCCTGGTTGACGACGATGCCCACTTCCGGCGGCGGCTTGTGGCTTTGCGATACCTTGATGAACGCATAGGCGTCGGTGAGCGACGTCGGCTCGTCGGTGACCACCACGAGGCAACGCGCCGCCAGCGAGGCGAGGTATTGCACGTGCTGTTCGATGCCCGCGCCGAGGTCGATGATCACGAAATCGTAATTCGCCTGCAGCTGCGATAGCTCGGCCGCGATGGCTTCGAGCTTGGCAATCGGCATAGAGGCCAGCGATGCTGAGCCGCTGCGCCCCGCGATAATGTCGAACCCGCCTTCTGCAAACGGCGTCACCGCTTCCTTCAGCGTATGTCTGCCGTGAATGACGCTGTTCAGGTCGCGCTGTGGCGTGAGCCCGAGCTGCACGTCGACATTGGCCAGCCCGATATCGCCGTCGAAAAGCAGGGCATGGCGGCCCGAGCGGGCGAACAGGTGCGCGAGCGTCACGGAAAGCCACGTTTTTCCTACGCCACCCTTGCCCGAGGCGACGGCGATGATGTTGTTGGGTTTTTGATCGGTCATAGTTTTGCTGTCTGTGGGTGAAGGTTCATGGGGTTTGCATGTAACGAAGCAGTAATTGCGAAAGCAGCGATGTATCCACCGGCTGCAGTGTATCGGCGATGCTCGGCGAGAGGCTGATATGGCTGAACGCAAGCCCCTGCGAAGCCGCCGCCGCCAGCACTCCGCCGTAGCGCCGCGCCGTATCGGCCCGGGTCACGAGCAAACGCTCCACCGGCAGCCCGGCAAACGCCTCGGCCATGTCGATCGCCTCAAGGCTGTCGCCGCCCGCGGCCATGA
>CAZBUX010000183.1:0-3770 GCA_964495185.1 uncultured Rickettsiales bacterium
AGAATAAATAACATATTGGTTAATTAAATAATAACGCCCCCAAAAGCACTAAGGGCGCCTGAATCGCGCCCTTAGCTACTAGGTAAGCTGCAAATAAACCGGTTAGCGGCCGTGGCCCATGCCGCCGTGGTTGGGGACGCTGTTGGAAGCGTGCATGGAAGCCGGGGTGATGTTCATGGTGCTCATGGCGACCTGCGCCGTGCTGAACGCTTCGGGCGATTCCCCGCCGATAACGGAGCTGCCGGTGAACTGTGCGAAATCATGCGGTTTGATCGACATAAAATTTCCCTGCGTTTATGTATAAATTGTTTATCTATTTTTTATGCTAACCAAACGCCGCGCGGGGAGCAATTGCTATCTATAGGCGGATGCAAAACTTCATCGTTCCGTCACTGAACTGTCATGAAACTGTCATAATCGACAAGTGAGCGATAAGTGATAAGGGATAAGCGGTAAGGGATAAGCGGTAAGGGATAAGCGGTAAGGGCATGTTTTTACATACGCCTTATCCCTTTCGCTTATCCCCTAAACCTGCGTTCCGCCCACTGTCAGCCCCTCAATGAGCAGGGTCGGCTGGCCCACGCCCACGGGCACGGATTGTCCTGCTTTGCCACAGGTGCCGATGCCGTCGTCGAGGCTCATGTCGCCCGCGATGCCGCGCACTTTGGTCAGGCAGTCGGGGCCGTTGCCGATGATGGTGGCGCCTTTGACGGGGGCGGCTATTTTCCCGTTTTCGATCATATAGGCTTCCGACGCCGAGAACACGAACTTGCCCGAGGTGATGTCCACCTGGCCGCCGCCGAAATACGCGGCATAAATACCGCGCTTCACCGAGCCGATGAGCTGCTCGCGCGTGGCGTCGCCGCCCAGCATGAAGGTGTTGGTCATGCGCGGCATGGGCTGGTGTGCGAAGGATTCGCGCCTGCCGTTGCCGGTGGCGCGCATGCCCATGAGGCGGGCGTTCAGCCTGTCTTGTATATAGCCGGTGAGGATGCCGTCCTCGATCAGTACCGTGCGTGAGGTGGGCGTGCCTTCGTCGTCGATGGAAAGCGTGCCGCGGCGGTTATCGATGGTGCCGTCGTCGATGACGGTTACACCCTTGGCCGCCACCTGTTTTCCCATCAGGCCGGAAAACGCCGAAGTGCCCTTGCGGTTGAAATCGCCCTCGAGTCCATGCCCCACCGCTTCGTGGAGCAGGATCCCGCACCAGCCGCTGCCAAGCACCACCGGCATTTCGCCCGCAGGGGCGGGGACGGCGTCAAGATTAACCAGTGCTTGCCGCAGCGCTTCGTCGGCCAGTTTTTTCCAGCGGTGTTCATCCAGATACCCCGCATACGCCACGCGTCCGCCCGCGCCGGAGGAGCCGGTTTCCATGCGCCCATTATGCTCGGCCAGCACGTTGACGTTGAAACGCACCAGCGGGCGGATATCGTCGGCGCGCGAGCCGTCGGCGCGCATGATGCGCACGGCCTGCCACTGGCCGGTGAGGCTTGCCGATACCTGCTTCACGCGCGGGTCTTTGCTGCGCAGGTAGGTGTCGACCGATTGCAGCACGGCGATTTTGGCTTCGAGGGGGAATTCATTGAGAGGGTTGATATCGGTATATAAATGACGGTTGGTGCCAAACGGCGGCGCGATCTGCGCATGTACGCCGTCCTGCCCGAAATTCACCGCGCGCACTGTTTCACCCGCCCGCGCCAGCGCCGGTTTGCTGAGTTCGGAGGCATAGGCGTAGGCGGTGGCTTCGCCGAGCACGGAGCGCAGGCCGAAACCCTGCGTAACGTTATAACTCGCGTTTTTCAGGCGCCCGTCGTCGAAGCTTAACGATTCCGACTGGTTGTATTCGAGAAAAAGCTCGCCGTCGTCCATGCCGGAAAGCGCGGTTTTCACCTGTTTCTCGCAGCCAGCCTGGTCCAGATCGGAACGGGTGAAAAATAAATCGTCGAGCAAATGTGGGTCGGTCATGAAGTCACCATACAAAAACGATTGCGCGGACGCCAAGGAAAGTTTACAAAACGAGTCGCCGGGGTTCCCCGGCTTCAATAGGGTATTGATCGTTAATAGGAATCGCTGATGAATCGCTTGCTTTCGCCTCTCGTGTTCTTGTCCACATTCGCGGCCAGCGCCAGCGCCCTTGCCGAGCCCGCGACCGACCATATGCCAAAGCCGTGGCAGCTCGGTTTCATGGACCCGGCCTCACCGGTGATGGAGCAGCTCTACCACGGGCATAACCTGTTGCTGTGGCTGATTACCGCCATTACGCTGTTCGTATTGATCGCGCTCACCTATATATGCGTGCGCTTCAGCCGCAAGCGCAACCCGGTGGCCAGCAAAACCACGCATAACGTCAAGCTGGAGATCATCTGGACGGTGGTGCCGATCCTGATTCTCATCGTCATCGCCATTCCTTCCCTGCGTCTCCATTACTTCATGGAAGACGAGAGCAAAGCCGAAATGACCCTGAAAGTCGTGGGCTACCAGTGGTACTGGCATTATGAATATCCCGACCACGGCGGTTTCGGTTTCGACAGCTATATGAAGAAGGCGAACGAGCTGAAGCCTGGCGAGCATCGCCTGCTTGCGGTCGATAATCGCGTCGTCGTGCCGGTGGACACCAATATCCGCGTGCTCCTGACCGGCGCCGACGTCATCCATGCGTTTGCCATGCCGTCTTTCGGCATCAAGCGCGATGCCATGCCGGGCCGTCTCAACGAAACATGGTTCAAGGCTACCAAGACCGGTACGTTCTACGGCCAGTGCTCGGAGCTTTGCGGCGTCGGCCACGGCTTCATGCCGATCGTAATGGATGTGGTGAGCAAGGAAGATTTCGCCAAATGGGTAAAGGAACAGCAGAAGGCTGGCGGCGTCGCCCCTGAGCCCGCGGCTGAAAAAGCGCCCGCGAAGGAAGTCGAGAAAGAAGCCGAAAAGGAAAAAGAAGCGGAAAAGGAAAAGCCCGCCGCCAAGGCGCCGGAGAAAGAAAAGCCCGCGCCCAAGGAAAAAGAAAAGAAGCCGGCGGCTGAGCAAAAGAAAGCCGAAGAAGCGCCCGCCGCGCAGGATGAACTGGAAGAATCCGAGCCTAAAGAGGAACAGGAATAACTATGAGCTACAGCGCCGCCACCACCCACGATCACGCCCACGACCATACGCCGAAGGGCTGGAAACGCTGGTTGTTTTCCACCAACCACAAGGACATCGGCACGATGTACCTGACGTTTGCCATCGTGGCGGGCCTGATCGGAACCCTGTTTTCTGTGCTGCTGCGCATGCAGCTCGCGCAGCCGGGCGGCACGCTGTTCGAAGGCAATTACCAGATGTATAACGTGGTGCTCACCGCGCATGCCTTCGTCATGGTGTTCTTCCTCGTCATGCCTGCGCTTATCGGCGGTTTCGGCAACTGGTTCGTACCGCTCATGATCGGCGCGCCCGACATGGCCTTCCCGCGCATGAACAATATCAGCTTCTGGCTGCTCATCCCGTCTTTCGGGCTGCTGCTCGCCTCGGCCTTCGTCGGCGAAGGCGTCGGCACCGGCTGGACGGTGTACCCGCCGCTTTCCATGCTTGGCTCGCATCCCGGCATGGCGGTGGACATGGGTATTTTCTCGCTGCACCTTGCCGGCATCTCGTCGATCCTCGGTGCTATCAATTTCATCGTCACCATTTTCAACATGCGTGCGCCCGGCATGAGCCTGTTCAAGATGCCGCTCTTCCCGTGGGCGGTGCTGCTCACCGCATTTTTGCTCCTGCTTGCGCTTCCCGTGCTCGGCGGCGCC
>CAZBUX010000184.1:0-3753 GCA_964495185.1 uncultured Rickettsiales bacterium
GATACGTCCACCACCATGATGTCGCCGCCGAATTCCTCCGGCACCAGCTCATACTGCATCAGCTCGGCTTTCACGCGCGAGGGATCCGCGCCCGGCTTATCGATTTTATTGACTGCCACGATAATCGGCACTTCCGCCGCTTTCGCATGGCTGATGGCTTCCTTGGTCTGCGCCATAATGCCGTCATCCGCCGCCACTACCAGCACGACAATATCGGTCACTTTCGCGCCACGGGCGCGCATGGCGGTGAACGCTTCATGGCCAGGGGTATCGAGGAACGTGACTTTTCCGGCTTCCAGCTCTACCTGGTAGGCGCCGATATGCTGGGTGATGCCGCCTGCTTCCTTGGCAACCACATCCGACTGGCGCAACGCATCGAGCAGCGAGGTTTTCCCGTGGTCCACATGGCCCATGATCGTCACGACCGGCGGGCGTTCCTGCAGGAGCGCTTCGTCTTCTTCCTCGTCGTCGCGCAGCACGTTTTCAATATCGCTCTCGGCAACGCGCTTGAACTTATGGCCGAATTCGCTCACCACCAGCTCGGCGGTATCCGCGTCGATGGATTGGGTGACGGTTACCATCATGCCGAGCTTCATCAGCACTTTTATAACATCCACCGCGCGCTCCGCCATGCGGTTTGCCAGTTCCTGCACGGTAATGGCTTCCGGGATAATCACCTCGCGGACGATTTTTTCGCCCTCGCGGTTATCACCCTGCGCGCGCTTCAGCGCTTTCTCGCGCTGGCGGCGCATGGACGCCAATGACCGCACCTTGCCTTCGTAATCGCTCAGCGCCTGATTGATGGTCAGCTTGCCGGAGTTGCGGCGCTCTTCGCCACGGGTGAGTTTCAGGGTCTTTCCACCCTTTGCTTCCTTGGCGGCGCTTTCCTTCGCAGCCGCGCCTCGGTCGAACCGCTCGGCATCCGCTTCCACCGGCTCCGCCGGAGTTGCCGTTGCCCGGGCAGCGGCGGGTTTCCCCTGTGCGCCAAGGCCCAATTTTTTATTCATCAGCAGCGGGGAAAGCACGATTCCGTCGTTGCGCTGCGGGCGGGCAGCCGGGGTTTCCGCTACCGGCTCGGCAACGGAGGACGGTTCAGGCTCCTGCTCTTCAGCCGCCGCTTCTTCCGCTTCCTGCAGCCTGCGCGCTTCTTCTTCCGCACGGCGCTGCTCGGCCTCGCGCTCGCGCTTCTCAGCCGCTACGCGGTTTGCTTCCTCCGCGTATTTCAACGCTTTCATGCGCGACTGGCGCTCTTCTTCCGTGAGCTGCCTTCCGCCCTCATCCCCGCCATCGCGCCCATACTCGCCCTGGCCGCGCTTTACCTCTACCATCCCGCCGCCGCTGCCCGTGGTGAAGGTACGGGTTTTGCGCACTTCTACCGTCACCGTCTTGGAGCGCCCATGGGTGAAATTCTGCTTTACCTTGCCGCTTTCAACCGTTTTCGTCAGCTGCAGCCGTGAGGGGCTATTGATCTTCAGCGTCTCTTTTTTGGTCGATTCGTTGGAATCCGTCATTGGTGTAAACTTTTACCTTTTCTGATATGTAGGGTATTAACCCATTTCTCTTTTGGCTACAATGTAAATCGAAATAGATGGGTGCAGGCGGAGTGGATTACACCCCACCTGCACCACCATTCCCTGATTGGCGCGCGTTTTTTACGCGGCGCTCAGCCAGCGCTCGCGTGCGCGCATGATCATTTCGCCCGCCTGTTCTTCATTGAGCGTGCCGGCTGGGAGCATCTCGATCAGCTCGTCGGTGGCAAGACCGGCGAAATCGTCACCGGTGCGCACGCCGTTTTCCCCAAGGATCACCAGGATTTCCGGCGTCAGGCCTTCGAACTGAATCAACTCTTCATCCATGCCGAGCTCACGCAGCTTGCCTTGTTGCTCTTGGGTGCGGCTTTCCAGCCAGCCCAGCGCACGGCTGCGCAGTTCCTCGGCGATGTTTTCATCAAACCCTTCAATGCTCGCCAGGTCACGGATGGGGATGTACGCCACTTCTTCAATCGACGTGAAGCCTTCGGTCACGAGCAGCTGGGCAATCACTTCTTCCACGTTGAGCGCATCAATGAAGAGCTGGGAGAGGTTCTGGAATTCTTCCGCACGGCGCTCGGATTCCACTGCTTCGGTCAGGATATCGATATTCCAGCCGGTCAGCATGGAAGCAAGGCGCACATTCTGGCCGCGGCGGCCAATGGCCAGCGAAAGCTGGTCGTCTGGCACCACCACCTCAATACGGCTTTTACCTTCGTCAATCACGACCTTAGACACTTCCGCCGAAGACAGCGCATTGACCACGAAGGTCGCGGGATCCGGCGACCATTCGACGATATCCACGCGCTCGCCCTGCAATTCGTTCACCACCGCCTGCACGCGGCTGCCGCGCACGCCGACGCAGGACAGAACCGGGTTGACGCTGAGGTCATGCGAGATCACGGCGATTTTCGCGCGCGAGCCAGGGTCACGCGCCACCGACTTGATTTCAATTATGCCATTGTAAATTTCCGGCACTTCCTGCGCGAACAGCTTTGCCATGAATTCGGGGCGCACGCGGGAGAGGAAAATCTGCGGGCCGGTTTTTTCACGGCGCACGTCGTGGATATAGGCGCGGATACGGTCGCCGACGCGGAACACTTCGCGCGGGATGAGTTCATCGCGGCGGATCACCGCTTCGGTGCGGCCAAAATCCACCGTGACATTGCCGTATTCCACGCGCTTGACGGTGCCGGAGACGATTTCCCCGAGCTTATCCTTGAACTCGTCGAACTGCTTTTCGCGTTCGGCGTTACGCACTTCCTGCATAATCACCTGCTTGGCAGTCTGCGCGGCGACACGGCCAAAATCGATAGGCGGCAGCAAATCCTTAATTTCATCGCCGATTTCCAGGTCACCGGCCAGCGCCTGGGCGTCGGCCAGCAGGATGTCGGTATGCTCGTTTTCCACCTGCTCCACCACGGTGCGCACGCGGTACAGCTTGATTTCACCGGTTCGGCGGTCGATTTCGGCGCGGATATTGTGCTCATGCCCGTATTTCCGGCGGCCCGCCACCTGGATGGCTTTTTCCATCGCGTCAATCACCGCTTCGCGGCTGACCAGTTTCTCACGCGCCACCGCATCGGCAATCTGCAGGACTTCGGTGCTGCCAAAAACAGGCTGGTTCATTGCCATATCGCTTACCTTTTATCGCTAGTTTGATGGGTTTCGGTCTTCTGCCCCTTTAGGGCAGCCTCAATTAACGCATTCGTCAGCACCAGTTTGGCCGAGCGAATATTATCCATAGGAATGCGGTGCTCCACGCCGTCCACGCTGAGCAGCACGTCATTGCCCTCCACGCCGGTGATGGGGCCGCGCCAGCGCTTGCGCCCCTGAATCGGCATCATGCTTTCCAGCTTTACTTCATGGCCCGCGTATTTCGTGAAGTCCGCAAGGCGCGTCAATGGCCGGTCGATGCCAGGCGAGCTGACTTCCAGTTGGTACGCACCGGAAATCGGGTCTTCCACGTCAAGCAGCGCCGAAACGGTATGGCTGATCTCGGTGCAATCATCAATCGTCATGCCCTTTCCATCCGCCCGGTCGGCCTTGATTACCAGAATACGGCGTTTCGCACCTTCATTGATGCGCACCTGCACGATTTCGTATCCCATCGCCTCCAGCGACGGCTGGATGATTTCGGTAACGCGCTGCTCCAGATGCGTAAGAGCCATAGTAATCCATGTAGTGAGCAACAAAAAAGGCGGGCAACCGGCCCACCTTCCAC
>CAZBUX010000185.1:0-3748 GCA_964495185.1 uncultured Rickettsiales bacterium
ACGGCACTTCCTTACTGCTAATAGCATTAGTAAAGGTGCCAGTATAATTGTCGTTTCATATGTAAGGATTAAGAAAAATGTGAGTACTATTAGGACAACTAAATCAAGAATTTTCCTTCTTGTGCTGCTTAGCATGATGGCCAGGGAAATCCCTGCCAGCGAATAGGCTATATTGCTCTCGGAGATGGAAAAGAAACAGACGCTGAAATAAACGGTGGTGAACAACATCATGAATGGCCAGAACAGTGCGCTGCCTCGCAATCTGTAAAGTGCAAGTCCCCATAGCATGAGGGGGGGGATCTGTAATCCGGCAGAATGCAGGTAGACCAGCACATCCAAGTGAGTGATACCGGCTTCAAGTGCCGCTACTAAGGGCCACTCGGTCAGGAAATGCGCAAACTGCCTTGGCGGATCCCAGAATGTAAAATCACCCGATGCCAGATTGCCGACTAGCATATTACTTCCGTCTGCGTATAACCCACGGAGTGCCAATATCTGGAACGCTACCATCACTGTCATCATGAGCAGGATTGCTCCACAGGTAAAAGACTGTTTACCTGTTGGCGGTGAAGCAGAAATGCGTGATGCGTGCTTTGAATCCATAATTAACGTCTCAATCGATCTTCTCTTCCCCGACCTTATCGCTAAAATCGAACACGTTTCTTAAGAATCCCGGTGTCAGCATCGAGAGCGGGTTTACCGAAACTTCGGGATCTTTGCCGGTGCCTTTGACTTTGTAGCGGGCGGCGAATACGCCCTGGCCATCGGTGCCGGCGAGGATCTGGCCGACGATGGGGACTTTGCCGACTGCGCTGTTGAGCGCGTTTGCGGGGACGACGGTGCCTTGCAGGTCGAGCGTTTTTTTCGGGAAGGTGATGGTGCCTTCGGCGGTAAGCCCGATGGCGGAGCCGGCGGTTTTCGCATCTTTCAGGGTGATGACGTCATTTTGCAGGGTGAAGGGCGCGGCGAGCTTGTTGAAGCGGATGCCGTTGCCCTGCAACGCGTCGATGAAACCGGTGAGCGAGGCGAGTGACAGGATTTTACCCAGTACCGGCGCGTCGCGCACAGTGTGTTCGGTGATGACCGCGCGGCCCCGCAGCACCGAGCCGTTCGCGCTGTCGTCGTAATTGCCGACGATCGTCAACTCGCCGCCTTCCATGCTGTCCAGCGCGCCGGTCATTTTCAGGAATTGCCCTGCGTCCTTGGCGTTGAGTGAGAACTGGCGCTTACCTTTGGGGTTGCGCAATATCTTAAGCGAGAAGTTTTTGCCTTCGCCGGTCAGACCGCTGAAATCGGCGTTTTGGCAGATGTTTATGTCGCAGCTCATTTTACCTTTAAAATTCTGTATCTGTGCGGCCTTAGCCACCGTAAGCGCCCCGATATCCGCATCGATCTTTACCGCAGGGAAATGCGCGAAGGAAAATGTGCTTTCCTCTCCCTCGCCGCCCATGAAGCCGCTCGCATCCGCGGATTTTCCCTTAGCGGTAAGCTCGAAGCCCTCGGCTGTCTTTTTGTAGTGGAGCGCTTCGAGGTCGTTTTTCCCCATAACGAAATGCGATGAGTTGACTTCTTCAATATCGGTCAATTCCTTGTTTAGTGACATCGATCCCTGCGCATCGATGCCACTGCCCTTCAGGTGAAATTTCGGAATGGTGACGACACCGCTTTTCTTCTCTGCGGCAAGATCCAGCGTGGCAGGTTCTTTATCCGGTTTGTCGAGGCTGATGGTTTTGTTGGTGACAGTGGCGTTGGTGAGGTCGATGGCGGCCGTTGACGATTCGGCGTTTTCGCCGAGTTTGACGTTTGCCTTCACGCCGAGCGCGCCTTTGAGGAACGGTAATTGCGGATAGCCGAATTTCGGCAGGGCGTCGACGGGCGCGGTGGCTTCGACGTCGATCAGCGTGTCGAACGCGTCGGTGGGTTTGAACAGATACGAGACCTCGGCGCGCGACACACTGGCACCGTTGACCTTGCCGCTTCCCTTGAAGGTGACCGCGTTCATATCGACTTTTAATTCGCCATCGGCGTCGCTTACGTCAAATTTTTTCATGAACCCGTCGTGGGAAATGCCTTTCAACTTCGCCGTAACGTCGTAGGTGATGTCGTCGGCGCTTGGCTGGCCGTTTTCGTCGAGCGGAGCGAAGAAATGGAAGCCGAGGCTGGCATGCGCGGTGCCGCTGCCTTTGGCGTTCTCGGGGCTAAGGTTGAGATGGGCGGCGTGGCCGAGTCGCGGCAGGGCAAGGAATTGCACGGCTTCGCGCGCGGGCGCGCTCGCTTCCAGTTCGAGGGTAATGTAAGGATTGTCAGCGTTAAGATCGGCAATTTCCAGTGCGCCGCTTAGGAGCTTGCTTTCTTTCAGGAAATCCGCGCTATCGATTTTCGCGCGCAGGCTGACGCCGTCAATCTGCAACTTGCCTTTTACGTTAGTGACGGGCGGGTGCTCAGGCAGGTACCTGACCGTGGCACCTTCGATGACAATGGTGGCGTCGATATCTTCTTTCGGAAGTACCGGTTTGGCGAGGTCGCCGAGCGGAATATTTACGTGCACGGCAGCCTGCGGAATAATGCCGCCGCTGATATTCGTGGTTACCCATTCGCGCGACATAGGCGAGAGTGCCGGCGGCCAGAAGAGCGCTACCTGCTCCGCACGGCCTCCGCCTAGCGCCAGATTGGCGCGGATGCCGACGTCGCCGTCTTTCATTTCGACAACGCCCGCCCCGGAGATTCTGGTGCCTTCCGTATCGATATCGAGCGCGTCTATTTGTATGTCGTTGCCGTTGTTGCGGATGCTGCCTGCGGCTTTAATGCTGCTGATCGGCAGTATGCCAGCAAGGTGGTCCGAGGATATGCTTCCCTTGGCGCCTTCGATTTTGAAGCCGAGCCGGTTGAGGGTGCCGTCTTTGCCGATGGAGATATCGGCGATGCCGCTCACTGGCACGTTGATGCCGCCGATGACGGGGTTTTCGATGAAAAGCGAAGTGAGCATGCCCGGCTCGATCTGTGTGAACTCGATGGTGCCGTCGATGGAGGGAAGTGACTTGCCTACGGTGATTTTTGTGCGCAGCAGCGAGGTATTATCCTCATAATTCATCTGCGCGGCGGCGCTGAGCGCCATCATGTCGCGCCGCAAACGTTTGGCTTCGAGATTTACGTGCGAAAGGGTGAAGAACACGCCCTTATGGACGTTGCCGATGCTGACGTCGGCGTCGAGCACGGCTACTTCCTTGAGCTTGCGCATGCGGCCCATGCCGTCGGAGGACATGAGGGGGGCAAAAATCGCCGCTGAGGAAATGGCGGGAGCGTCCTGCACCAGAACTTGCGCCTATTCGCCGAAGCCGAAGCTGATCGAACGGTCCTCGTTCTGGTATAGGCTGATCACCGGACGGTTGAGGGTGATCGAGGTAGGGAGCACTTTACCGAGCGGCAGCGAAAGAATGTCGATGCCGAGCGAAATTTCAGGGAAGGTGGAGAATACCTGCTTATCGCGCGTAAGCACCTGCACCTTGCGCAGGCGGATGTCGATGGGGTGCGCCCAGCCATCCCAGATCAGCCATGTTTCGCCGATTTTGACGGTATAGCTGCCATCGCCCGCGTTGAAGGCAGATTCGATGATGGGGGTGAGCCGCTCAAGCGTGCGCGGGCCGGTGGCGACCCATAGCAGCAGCGCGTTGAACGCCAGCAAAATGGCCGCAGCCGTGCCCAGCAACGAGCCGATCAGCACCTGTTCGAGGTTGATGGTCTGCAATGC
>CAZBUX010000186.1:0-3742 GCA_964495185.1 uncultured Rickettsiales bacterium
CATGGCCGTGCCCGCCGCTTCCGAAGGCATCCCCTATTCCAAAGAGCGACTCGCGGAGCTGCGCGCGGCAGGCACGCCCGTATTCATCGACGCCACGGCGGCATGGTGTCTCACCTGCCAGCTCAACGCCCGCGCCGCCATACACACCGACGCCACCCGCGCGCTTTTTAAAGAACGCGGCATCGTGCTCATGATCGCCGACTGGACACGCCGCAACGAAGACATAACGGCATTTTTATCCGGTTTCGGCTATTCAGGCGTCCCGCTCTATGTCTATTACCCGGCAGGCGGCGAAGGCGCCGTGTTGCCGCAACTGCTCACCGAAACCATCGTCCGCAACGCCATCACAGGAGAACAATAATGTCCAAGCTGATCACCACCGCCGCTTCCGCCTGCTTCTTCGCCGCCACCGCGCTGGCCGCGCCCGAAATCGGCAAGCCCGCCCCCGATTTCACCGGCAAAAACTATGACGGCACTGAAGTCTCGCTTTCCGCGCAGAAAGGCAAGACCGTCGTGCTGGAATGGACCAATTCCGGCTGCCCTTTCGTGAAAAAACATTACGGCAGCGGCAACATGCAGAAACTGCAGGACTACGCGAAGGATAAGAAGGTCGTATGGATCACCGTCAATTCCGGTGCGCCCGGCAAGCAGGGGCATATCGACGCGGGCGAGGCCAAGGCGCATTTCGCAGCCACGCCCACCAAAGCCAGCTATTATCTGCTCGATAGCGACGGCACCATCGGCCATAGCTACGATGCCAAAACCACCCCGCACATGTTCGTGATCGATCCCAAAGGCACGCTGGTCTATGCAGGCGCCATCGACGACAACTCCAATCCCGACCCGAAAACCATCGAAGGCGCTAAAAACTATGTGCTAAACGCCATCGACAGCCTTGCTGCCGGAAAATCCGTCGAGCCGTCGGCCACGCAGGCCTACGGCTGCTCGGTGAAATACGCAGACTAGTTTTTCGGCGACAGCACAGGCCTCGGCAACGGAAAGCCGAGGCCTTTTTTCGCTACCACCACCGGCTGGCGTATGGCGGCATGAATCTGCTTTTCCGCCTCGATCAGCAGCACGCCGCCGAACAGGCCGCACACGGCTTTGCCCACTTTCTCCACTTTCCGCGCCGCGCGCCACGCAAAGCGCCAGCGTACGGGCGGCATGAACAGCGCCGAGCTGGAGCGCGTATAGGTGAACTGGTGGCTGTCGAGCAGGTCGCGCCACTGCGCTGCCGAGAAAGGCCGCCCGTAGCCGAACGGGCTTTTCGACGACAGCGCCCAGAACCCGAGCCGGTTAGGCACCACCGCCAGCACCCGCCCGCCCGGCGTCAGCACCCGCCATATCTCCCGCATCATCCACGACAACTGCTCGGTATGCTCCACGGAATGCACGAGCAACACCCGGTTCATGCTGTTTTCCGGAAGCGGCAGCGCCGATTCCTGCGCCATGAATACCACGTTGTTTTTTCCCGGCGGCCAGTACACCGCGCTCTGGCTGGCGGGCATGCATGCCAGCATTACGCTGCGCGCATCGGAAAGATAAGGCTCCATATAGGGCGTGGCATAACCGAGCCCCAGCATCGTGTCGCCGTTTAAGCCCGGCCAGAGGTCGAGCAGGCTGGCGTCGATGAGCGCCCTCACCTCGGCCCCAAGGGGCGTGGCGTAGAACTGGCGGAGGCTTACGACATCGGGAACGAACAAATTGACGTATCCTTAAACAAATTGACTTATTGTTCTCGTTTCACCTTAAAGATAACCGGACTATGATGTTGCGCCAGTATTTTCTTTCCCTTCTCCTTGTTCTTTCCACCTTTCTTCCACAGGCCGCCTTTGCCGGGCATGCCGAGGACGCGTTCACTTTCGCCGACCGCAGGGACTGGGGCAACGCCCGCAGCCATGCCAGGCAATCCGGCGATTCAGCGCTGATCAAGCTGATCGACTGGGAATACATGATGGACCCCGATTCCGGCGCGAGCTTCTACGACATCGTCGAGTTCACTACCGAAAACCCCGGCTGGCCCGAACGCAAAAAACTCATGCTGCGTGCGGAAATGGCCCTGCGCGACGACGCCGCCCGGGATGAAGACGTCCTGCGCATTCTCGGCAGCGCCGAACCCGCCACCGGCTACGGGAAACTGGCTCTGGCCAAGGCGCTGTCCCGCCAAAGCTCTCCGCCCAAAGAAAAAATCGACGCCCTTATCCGTGGTGCATGGAAAGACGGCGACTTCGAAGAACCGCATGAGCTCGAGCTGCTCGCCACCCACCGCGACATCCTCACCTCCGCCGACCACATCGCGCGCACCGACCGCCTGTTGTGGGAAGAAAAGACATCCCCCGCCAAGCGCATGCTCACCCTGCTTCCCGATGGCAACCGCAAGCTAGCGGAGGCGCGCATGGCGCTGATCGCCGATAAAAAAACCGCCGCTTTCACCGTACTGAAAGTCCCCTCCGACCTCAAAAAAGACCCCGGCCTCATCTACGACCGCATGCGCTACCGCGCGCGGCGCGACGATTCGGCAGGTGTGCGCGAGATGCTGAAACTGGCCCCGGCCACCGTCCCTTATCCCGAAAAATGGTGGCGTTACCGCGAAGCGCAGGTACGCAAAGCCATCGACGAAGGCAGCTACAAACAAGCGGGCGCGCTGCTTGCCCATCACGGCCAGACGGGAGGCATCGGGCTTGCCGAAGCGGTCTGGCTTTCGGGCTGGCTGAACCTCGAATATTTTGACAAGCCCAAAGTGGCTTACGATATTTTCTACCGCATGTACGACTCGGTGAAATTCCCACCCAGCCGCTCCCGCGCCGCCTTCTGGGCCGCCCGCGCCGCCGAAAAAAGCGGCGACAAGGAAACCGCCGCGAACTGGTACAACACCGCCGCCACCTACCCCACCACCTTCTACGGCCAGCTCGGATCGCTCAAACATAACGAGCACGCGCCCCTGCGCATCCCCGCCCCGCTTACCATCAGCGGCGCCGCCCGCAGCCAGTTTGAGAATACCGAGCTTGCGCGCGCAGTGAAGCTCGCCATCGACACCGGAAACCTCCAGCGCGCCGGAAAAATGATCGCCCTCATGGTCGAAAACGCGCCAGACAAGGAGCAGGCAGCACTCGCCGCCGAGCTGGGCGTGCGCGCTGGCTACCCGCATCTGGGCGTGCGCGGCGCCAAGAAAGCGCTCCAGAACAACACCGTGCTGATCGATATCGGCTACCCCACGCCTAAAACCCCCTACGACATTCCCATCGAACGGGCGCTGGCGCTGGCGATCATGCGGCAGGAAAGCGAGTTCGACGCCCAGGCCAAAAGCTCGGCCAATGCGCTCGGCCTCATGCAGCTATTGCCATCCACCGCCCGCCAGATGGCACAGAAGCTCGAAATGAAATACGCCGTCGACCAGCTCTATTTGCCCGAATACAACGTCACGCTCGGCAGCTATTACCTGTCCCGCCTCATCAACTCCTATGACGGCTCCTACGTCATGGCCATCGCCGCCTACAACGCCGGTCCGGGCAACGTGAAAAACTGGACACGGCAATTCGGCACCCCCGGCAATACCGTGGAAGGTGCGCTCGACTGGATCGAGAAAATTCCCTTCTCCGAAACCCGCACCTACGTGCAGCGCGTCATGGAAAACCTTCAGGTCTACCGCCACATCGAGGCCAGGGACGCCCCCAAACTCAAGCTGGATGAAGACCTGGCGCGGTAGACACCCGGTTTACTGGCAGGCGAAATCGTCGTCGAG
>CAZBUX010000187.1:0-3740 GCA_964495185.1 uncultured Rickettsiales bacterium
GACCGCTCGATGTATTCCTGCTGGCTCTTGCATGGCCAGCGTCGTTATTCGTTCCGTATAAGCAGGCGCTGCTGTTTGCAATGGTCGCCTGTAACGCGGTGTTATGGCTGGTGAGCGCCGTAGGGGCTATGGTGCTTTGCCGTGTGCTGGCGGTGCGGTCGGCTGGTATGTGGATGTGTATCATCCTTATTTTCTTCTGGATGGATATCGCGTTTGTCTTGCAGATCGGTCGTCCCGACCATCACGGGTTGCTGCTGGCGCTTTTTATCTGGATACTGGCGTTGATCGTACGTTTCGATAAAGACGGCATGCTGCGGCATATCCATATAGCGGGCGGTCTCACGGGGCTTTCCATGTGGATATCGCCCGAATCCATTGCGACTATCGCCATGATCGCGCTTGTGATGGGCGCTGGATGGATATTTTTCAATGATACAAGACGATTATACGCGCTGTGCCGTTTCATGCTTATCGTATGGGCGATTTGTGTCGGTGCGCTGTTTCTCGAATGGCCGCCGGAACGGTTGCTGACGTTGACTTATATCCGCCTGTCCATTGTTCACGTGCATGTGCTGGGCGTGGTGTTTCTGACGGTTGCTTTGCTGTCCGCATGCGCGCCGCGGCTTGGTTCGTGGCAGTCCCGGTTTGCGCTCTCCGCACTGGCCGGCATGCTTGCGCTGGCGTGGATATACCATTTCTATCCCCGCCTGCACGAAGGCCCGATGGCCGATACCCCGCCGGATATCATCCCCGCGTTCCTTATCAGCTGGTTTGAGTTGCGTTCCATGGCGCAAGTTTACGGTGAGATGGGGGGCATGCTCATACTGGCCGTGTTCATGCTGCCGATAGCCGTATATCTTTCACGCCTGCGTTATAACGGCTATGACGCATCTACCGCGCTGCTCCTGCTAGCGTCGGTGGTTTATACCGGGTTGTCGGTGCATATGTTCCGCTGGGGATGCTACGCGGCGGTGGCCTGCCTGCCGGGTTGGGCGATGCTGGCGGATAGTTTTCAAACGTGGCTGGAACGGCGCTTCCCTGCGCTTGTGAAACAGTCGCCGCGTCTTGCGGGTACGTTATCGGTGGTGTTGCTTATTTCATTGCATACGCTCTCTTATATGCTGGCAGGGTTGCATGGGAAAGCATTGCGCGCCGAGGTCGCATCGACGTCCAACTGCCTTACGCGCCTGGTGAAGTTTATCGAGCGTGACGGTATTTCGCAGGCGACTGCGGGACGTTCCGAACTGGTGCTGACCTATGCCGACCAGGCAGGGCAGGTGCTGTTCTGGACGCCGCATAAGGTGGTCGCTTCCAACTATAATTATAATGAAAGGGGCCTGCGCGACCTTGATCGTTTCTTCTTCGCGCAGGACGAAAAAGAAGCGTTTGCGCTGGCGCAGGAGCGCGGGGCGGGGCTCGTGCTGCTTTGCAACAATCTGGCCATGCGCCCGTTCTTCCCTGAAAATTCCGGGCGCTTACCGCTGTTTATCGATCAGTTATATGCCGGAAACCTGCCCGCGTGGCTGGAGCGCGTGCCCGGCGATTACCCCAACGACCTGTTGTTTTTACGTATCAAATCCGCTACGAAATGAATCCTAAACCCTAAACTATGGAATCTGCCGATATGACCCAACAAACCGTTCGAGAAGCACTGCGTGACGCCATGGCCGAGGAGATGCGCCGCGACGGCGACGTTTTCGTCATGGGCGAGGAAGTCGCCGAATATCAGGGTGCGTATAAGGTGACGCAGGGATTGCTTCAGGAATTCGGCGACCGCCGCGTGGTCGATACGCCCATCACCGAGCATGGCTTCGCCGGGCTTGGCGTGGGGGCGGCGATGATGGGGCTCAAGCCCGTCGTGGAATTCATGACCTTCAATTTCGCCATGCAGGCGATGGACCACCTGATCAACTCGGCGGCCAAGACCAATTACATGTCCGGCGGGCAGATCCGTTGCCCGATCGTGTTCCGCGGGCCCAACGGCGCAGCGTCGCGCGTGGGCGCGCAGCATTCGCAGTGCTTTGCTTCGTGGTACGCGCATATTCCGGGCCTGAAGGTGATCGCGCCGTATTCGGCTGCCGATGCCAAGGGCCTGCTTAAATCCGCCATCCGTGATATGAACCCGGTCATTTTCCTTGAAAACGAAATGCTCTACGGCCAGAGCTTCGACATGCCCGAGGGCGACGAGCACCTTGTGCCCATCGGTAAGGCTGCCGTGGTGCGCGAAGGCACGGACGTCACTATCGTCGCATTCTCGATTATGGTGGGCAAAGCGCTGGCCGCCGCCGAGCAGCTTGCCGCCGAAGGCATCAGCGCCGAGGTGATCGATCTGCGCACGCTGCGTCCGCTCGATACCGAAACCATCATCGAATCGGTGAAGAAAACCAACCGCTGCGTGTCGGTCGAGGAGGGCTGGCCCGCCGCAGGTATGGGCGCGGAAGTCGCCGCCGTCATCATGGAGCAGGCTTTCGATTACCTTGACGCGCCGGTGGCGCGCGTGGCGGGGGCCGACGTGCCGCTGCCTTACGCCGCCAACCTTGAAAAACTGGCGTTGCCGCAGGCCTCGCACATCGTCGAGGCGGCCAAAAGCGTCTGCTATAAATCGTAACTGCGAGGAATGAATATGAACTACACAAAAACGGCTGTCGTACTCGCATGCCTCGCATGGCCCGGGCTGGCTGGAGCCGATGACGCCAGCGACGTCGTCATGAACAAGATCGGCGATTACGCGCTGGTGTTCGACCTCCCGTCGAAAGACTGGCAGCTCGCGCATCAGGAAGGCAATGAAGCCAAAGGCGGCGTCATGCAGTTCGTGCCCAAGGACCAGCAGCTCAAAACGTGGAAGGATATGTTCGCGTTCCAGTTCAACCGGCCGAAGGAAGCCAGTGTCGATTCGGTGACGCGCTATTTCCGCGCCAGCGTCGAGCGCAGCTGTCCCGGTTCCACCGTGACCGCGCAGGAAATGCCCCCGCAGGGCGGCTTCAAGGTGCTGGACATGGTGCTGCGCTGTCCAAAGACTAAGGGCGAAGCCAAATCCGAAACCGGGTTTTTCCGTTATTTCATTTCCGACGGGCTGGTGATGTCGCTGCGCCGCGCGGCGTCGGGCGACGTTAAGGGTGTTCCCGCCGGCTGGAAAGAGCATTTCAATAAGGTCACGGTGTGCAACATTAAGAATATGGAACCGAAAGACTGCGTCGAGCGCTTCAGGCACGGTGCCTGATGGCCTGGCCGCGCACACTGAAAAGCACTGTCGGCGTGCTGGTGTGCATACTGGCGGTGCTGTCGATTTATGGGCGCGACACGGGGGTAAGCACCGCGCCGCTGGTGATGCCGGTGCTGCGGGCGGTGGTGCCCGGCGCCGATGCCAAATTTGTGACGATTAATTTCAGTGATTTGCGCGTCGGGACGATGGCCGATGGCAAAGCGCTGTTTGAGCGAAAACTCGCCGATATCGAGGCGCTGGCGCTTGCGCAGGGGATAGTGCTTCCCGCGCCGGAAAGCCGGAATTACAATATTTACGCCACCGGCGAGGCTTCCGCGCCGTATTCGCTCGGCGGCGGCCTCGTGTATAAATTCCCAGATGCCGCCTCGGCGGAAACATTTGCCAAGCTGCTGTCAGGCAATCATTATATCGTAGAAGTGAACGATGCGAGGTGGGGGCGTTGCGGATGAAGTGCGTTGCGATGATAATGCTGTGCCTGTGCGTTGCCATGCCCGCTCACGCCCGCAAGATCGCTTCC
>CAZBUX010000188.1:0-3703 GCA_964495185.1 uncultured Rickettsiales bacterium
GCGGACGTCCTATCTTTCTCGAAAGCGGATTCGAAGCGCTCGCGATTGGCGGGCTGCGGCGTTGCCGTTTGCAGCCATGGTTTAATTGATTCGTACTGTGCGTAGAAATGCGACAAATCGGGCACGAGGTCCTTGATAACGTCCATGTGCGGCAGCGGATAGATGTTCACGTCGCCGCCGACTTCGTCGATGGGCTTGGTGCAGGCGAGCGTGTTCGTGCCGTCGATGTTCATGGCGCAGCTGCCGCAGATGCCTTCACGGCAGGAACGGCGGAAAGTGAGCGTGGCGTCGACTTCGTCTTTGATTTTGATCAGCGCGTCCAGCACCATCGGCGCGCAGTTGTCCATGTCCAGCTCGTAACGGTCGAGGCGCGGGTTTTTGGGCGCGCCCTTGTCGTCCACATCGTCGGGATCGAAGCGATAGACGTTGAAGCGCTTGACGCGCTTGGCGCCGTCGGGCGCCTTGAAGGTTTTGCCCTTGCCGACCTTGGAATTGCGGGGAAGTGTCAGTTCTGCCATATGACCATACGTGGTGAGGAATAATCGATGTGCTGCATTTTATCCATTATTTGCCAATTGTCTACCGCCGCTATTGCTTAAAATCAGGCAATAATGCAATGCCGTGCAAACGCTTGTATTCGATTTCCGCCAGCGTGGCCTGCATGGCCACCGAGCGCTCGGGATTGGACGGATGCGTGACGCCGCCATAGGCGCCGTTCGGCTCAGCCGCGGAAAGCCTGCGCCAGAACGTAACGGCGCGCTCGGGCTTGTAGCCGCTGCGCGCCAGAATATACAGCCCGACATAATCGGCTTCCTGCTCAAACGATACGGAGTAGCTCACCGCGCCGACATCGGAGCCGAGCCGCGTGAATGCGCCGGAAGTGTCGAACCCCTGCGAGGCGGCCAGCACATCGGCGGCCAGGCCGAGCACGGTGCCCGCGATGGCGTTGGTAGTTTTGGCGCTGACATGCGCCATGATATTGTGCGCCATTTCGTGCGACAGCACGAGCGCGAGCTGCTCGTCGGTATCGGCTAGCTCCACCATCAGCGGCGTGACATGGATGCTGCTGCCGTCGGCATAGGCGTTGAGGCCGCCATCACTATCCATGACGAAGTCGAAGCTGCACGGGCTTTCCGGCGGGCGTATCTGCACGCAGATCTCACCGCCCGCCCGCGCGACGTTTTTGGCCACGCGGTTCAGGCGCAGCAGTAATTCCTGCTTGTGCTTACCGGAAAATTTCTGGCCGTCGGGGCCGACGCCATGTTTGGGGATATTGCCGGTATTTCCGGCATGTTCCGCGCGCTCGGCTTCCACCGCGCTTTTATCAATCTGCGGGCCATAGGTGGTGGGACGCTGGCAGGCCGCAAGCGGCAGCAGCAAAACGAGGCAGAGAAAAATGCGGCGGATCATGCCGCCATAGTAGCAAAGGCGCCGGGACAGGAAAGCGGTAATATCAGGCCTCGCGGCCGCCGCTTCTGCCGCGCTCCGGCGCAGCGGCGGATAAATGCCTGGTGACGTCGTCAACCGCTTCAAAGACCTGACTGGGTTCAATACCATCGACAGTCCTTACAAACCGCGCCTTCTTGGCGTCGAACCCTATTTCGTCAAACTCCTTGGCGGCAGCCGGCGCGCCGCTGAAAGCAATGACCGGAGTCGCAGGATAACGATCGTTAAGATCGGCGACGAGGGCGATGCCATCCAGCGGCTCGTGCGGAAATTTTACCACGATCGCGTCAGGCATGATTTTCTGGTCTTCCATATCCTTGAGTTTTTTAAAAAGGTCATTGTTTTGAGCAAAAGTCTTTACTTCATAGCCGCGGCCTCCAAGGCGGGCGGTGACGACATCGCGCTCCATGCTGTCGTCATCGATAAAAACTACGACGGGGCGACTGTTAGGCATAACTATTCTCCTTTTTCCCTACCGCCCTTACCGCGCGGTTTTTCGGTTTTCGGCGCGTTTGCCAGATCGAAGGCGGCAGCGGCGATGTCCGTCATCTCCACCGCATCGCCGAACTTAAAGATCCTGTCCACTTTCTTGCGTTTGGCTTCGCGCTCCGTCTGGTCGCCGGCGTGATGCACGATAATCGGCAGCGCTCCCGCATCGCCCGGCTGGCTGCGGATTTCTTCAACGAACTGCATCGGCGACATGCCCGTGCTGATGACGGGGCCAAATATCGCGGCCACCGGGGCGTTGCCCTTCCTGCTGAGTTCCGTAAATTTGAAATAAGCCTCCGCTGACGACGAAAATACCAACGCTTTCGCGTCCCCACCGAATTTTTCCTCAACCGCTTTGCCAAGGGAAGCCCGGCGGGTGGAATTTTCATCGACGATGATAATATGTTTCTTCGGCATAGATTTCCTTACAGTGCTCTGACAATGGGGGCGGCAGGTCTGGCGCGTAACTGCCATGACGCGTTTACCGAAGGCTGGGCGCGCGGGAGCCCCGCGACGGCTTCATCGACAGCTTTCAGCAAGCGGTCGCCGGTAAAAGGCTTCTCGAGGGTATGGACGTTTTCCAGCCGCTCCGATTTCAATTTCGCTTTTACGCCATCTTCTCCCTCAATCTCTCCACTGACAAGCAACATCGGGATAGAGGCGGTTCCGGGACTGGACTTCAGGCGGGCGACCAGATCCACTCCGCTCATGCCCGGCATGTTGTCGTCCGTGACCAGAACGGCAGGCCGCGTCTTCATTTCCTTAATGGCGGCCAGCGCGGCTTCGCCGCTACCATACTCCATGACGTCGTATTTTTGCTTAAGCACGTTTGCCGTCAGCTCACGGAGCAGATCCAGATCATCGACGACTACGGCAAGCGGCCTGGTGGTTGGTTCGGTCATTATATTATTCCGATCAAACGATTACGATGGCCCATTATCCCTGCAAGTACCAAGAAAATAAAGTGACAGTGCTGTGACATTTGTATGTCATGCAGAAAGTCTTTTAAAACAGCGGGTTAAATACCTTGCCTAAAAGATTCCACGCAAAGGGAGGGGCCGGTTTCAACGTCACGGGCTTGCGGCTACACAAGAATCGGGCACGTCGCGCACGGCGTTTGCCGCCGCCTGCGCTATCCATACCAAACAGTATTACAGGCTGCCTAGTACACGCGCGGCTTGGGCGGGATGGGCTGCACTTCGTTGGAGAGCGTGTTTAAGTGCACCGGACGGTAGTCGACTTCGAGGCGACCGGTGGTGTCGAGCCACACCAGCGTGTGATGCATCCACTTCTTGTCGTCGCGGTCGGGGAAATCCTCGCGGGCGTGCGCGCCGCGGCTTTCCTGACGGTTGAGCGCGCTCTTGATGGTGATAAGCGCCTGCGAACGAAGATTGTCGAGTTCGAGCGCTTCCACGAGATCGGAGTTCCACACCAGCGAACGGTCGGACACTTTGAGCTGGTTGAAGCTGTGCCAGATGGCTTCCATCTGCTCGCTGCCTTCGGAGAGGACTTTTTCCTCACGGAACACAGCGGCATGGTTCTGCATGCAATGCTGCATGCGACGGCGGATTTCGGAAGTGCGAAGCTCGCCGTTTGCGTTGCGGATGGCGTCGAAGCGCGCGAGCGCCGCGTCGGCGCTGTTCGGGTCGAGCGGCTTGTGGCGCGTGCCGGGCTTGATGATTTCAGCGGCACGGAGCGCGGCAGCGCGGCCAAACACCACGAGGTCGAGCAGCGAGGTGGAGCCGAGACGGTTGGCGCCGTGCACCGA
>CAZBUX010000189.1:0-3695 GCA_964495185.1 uncultured Rickettsiales bacterium
GATCTGCTCCATGAGCAGCGTGTAGATTTTGTCCTTGGTGGCGGAAAGCTCGTCGTGCACTTTAGCCACAGGCGCAGACATCAAATCTTCCGACACCGCCGCCAGAAGATTTTCACCGCTGGCTTTATTGCTGGCAGGTTTTTCCGGCGCGGCGACCGCGGCGGGCGTTACAGGTGCGGCAGGAGTTGCGGGTGCGGCAGCGGGAGCCGCCTCCTTTATCGCAGGAGACGTGGAGGATTTAGCCGGATCATTTGCGCCACGCCTTCCGAACATGATGGATTACGCCTTTTCGTCCTTATCCGATTTTTTCTTACTCTTGAAGAACCCGCCTTTTTCATCTTTCGCAGGCGCCGCCGGCTTCAGCTCGGGCAATATTTGCCCAACCAGCTGGTAAAGCGGCTTGACGGCTGCGTGGGCTTTGAATTTCACCGAAGGGATATCGCTGCTGATATGCGTATAAACGTCCGGTGCGAAGGGAATCTTCCCGATGATGTCGGCGTTCACGCCCTTTTCATAATCGGAGATTTTCATTTCATGCTTGTTCAGGCCCGTGCGGCTGGCGACCAGAAGCGGCGGCTTGGTCTTAAGCGCCTCGCGCATGAGATCGTTCAGGCGCAGCGTATCGCGCAGGCACAGCAGGTTGAGTTCAGTGACAATCACGACCTGATCGGCCAGCGCC
Source organism: uncultured Rickettsiales bacterium (assembly GCA_964495185.1). Lineage (GTDB taxonomy): Bacteria > Pseudomonadota > Alphaproteobacteria > Rickettsiales > SXRF01 > CAZBUX01. The sequence goes on from CAZBUX010000189.1 coordinate 680, forward strand.
ATGCATTTACGACCGAAAGCGTCATGCGTGCGCGGCACGTCAAGAATGATGAAGTCGAATTTGTCCTTGAGTTCCTTGATCAGCGCGTCGGCAGCGTTGTCATGGATATGAAACTGCTCCTGCAGCGATTCTTCGGAGCTGAGCACGGAAAGATATTTGCCGTGGCGGTTCATGACGCGGTCGATGAACAGCGAATCGATACGATCGGGCTTTTCCAGCGCTTCGCGGAAACCGCGGCTCGGCTCAAGGTCGAGGGTGAGCGCAACGCTGCCTTCGCGAGGATCAATATCGACCAGCGCCACATTTTTCTTAGAAATCTCCGTGATGGCACCTGCGAGGTTCAGACTGAAAGTAGTGGCTCCGACGCCGCCCCGCGTGCCGGTAACCGCGATAACCTTACCGGGGGCTTTCGCCTGTCCAGCCGGAAGCCCTTTATCGCCCGCCTTGGCCAGCGTGGTTTCCAGAACTTCGGCAGTGAGCGGCTTGAGTAGGTAGCTGAAAATGCCGATATCCATCAGCCAGCAATAGAAGCTGTATTCATTCACCGAACCGATGGCGATCACTTTAGTGTCGGGATCGCATACTTCGGCCAGCGCGTCCATCTGCTTGGATGCTTCCGCTGGCGTGCTGACCTCAACGAGCAGCACTTCCGGCGAAGGGTTGGTTTTCAGGTGTTCGACGGCAGTGGTGATATCGCCGCTCTGTATAGCGGTTTCCGGCCACAGGCGCTTTTCAGCGAAGGCCTTAAGCGTCGCAAGCTCCTTCTCGTCCTTGATGAACGCGAGAAAGGGCAGATAGGCACGTTTCGGGGTGGCAGTGGGGGTGGGAGTAGGTACGGTTGTGTTCATGCGTTACCCGCTCCGGTTACTGGCTGGACGTCGCGGTGCCGCCGGTGGTACCAGCCGTGGTGGTAGCGGAAACACCTGAGGATTCGCGGTAATCCTGCACAACTTTTGCGGCACGCTGGGCGTTGGGCGTATCGTCGCCCGCGCCGTATTCAAGGTCACGCGGATCTGCGACCTGCAGCCCGAGATTGACCCGGTGTGCGCAATTGAAATTGCTGGGGTTCATCATGTTGCTGTAATTGGTGACGGGCGAAGTACGCCAGTCAGGGCAGTGCGGCATAACGTAGGCCGCATAGCTCACGTCGATTCGCGCGCCATTCACGTCAAGCGACGGCATCGGCTCGAACAGAATATCTTTTTTAGCGTAGCCGCGGCTGCGCAGTATTTTGATCAGGTGTTGCTTGCGGGCCTCGTTATGCATCTGCGAGGGATGCAACTGTATCTGCACCGATTCCACCGCCGACGGCGAAACATCGCTTAAACCAGCCATGAGCGCATCGATCTCAGTGCCCATAAGGCGGGCCTGTCCCGAAGGGAAAAATACGTCGTGCGACTGGCTGCGCGTTTCCACTTTATGTTTCGTCGGATGCGCCGCGTAATATTCCGCGGGATCGCGGCCCTGAAGGTCGTGCTTCGCCGTGCAGGCGGTTACGGCCAGCGCGGTGCCAAGAAGCAATATGTTGCGTATGTTTGTGGTTACCATGCCCCTACTCCATTATGAATCCGCCTTCACCGTGCAGCTTGGGCATATCGGCCTCTTCCGCAGGCATCATTTCCTGCTCGTAGAGATTGCCCATCAGCAGGCGCTGAAGGTCGCTTGGCGGCTTGTAGCCGTCAACCGGGGTTTGCATGGCGTGATCCGAAACCGGACGCACGATATAAGGCGTCACGAGGATGACCAGCTCGGTCTGGTTGTTCTGGAAATCCTGCGAACGGAACAGCGCGCCAAGAACCGGCACATCGCCCAACCCCGGGAATTTTTCGACGCTGTTGCTGTGTTCATTCTTAAGCAGGCCCGCCAGCGCGAAGGTCTGGCCGCTGCCGAGTTCGACGGTGGCCGACGCCTTGCGCGTGAGGATGATAGGATTGTTGATGCCGCTGGAAGTGACAGGATTGTCGAAGCTGATGGTGCTGACTTCCGGGGCCACTGCGATACTGATACGGTCTTTTGACATAACCACCGGCGTGAAGTTCAGGCTTACGCCGAATGGCTTATAGGTCACACTGACCTGTTCGTCGCCCGCATCAACGGTGATGGGGAATTCGCCACCGGCAAGGAAATTGGCGGTTTTGCCCGAAGCGGTGGTAAGCGTAGGCTCCGCCAGAACGCTGGCAAGCCCTTGCGTTTCCAGCGCGTCGATAAAGCCGGTGACCGAGCTGCCGCCGCGCGTCCATTGCCCAAGCAGCGCCGAGCGGTTACCCGCGTCGCGGTCGAGCAGACCATTCGTACCGAATGCAATATCGGCTCCCTGCAATACCTGCACCGCCATATTGCCGGGGTTCAGCGCCGCAGAAAGGTTGATGCCCAGATTCTTCACGTCGCCACGGGCCATTTCCACGATTTTCACCTGCAGCGTCACCTGATCGCTGCCTGCGGTTTTCACCATGTTGACCATTTTCTCATTGGTGCCGATGAAAGCGGCCGCCACCGAGCGAATGTCTTCCGACTGCGCGGCTGATGGCGCGTAGCCGTCCATGACCATGCCGCCGTCTACGGTGCGGAACCCGACATCGGCGTCAGGCGCGATACGCCTGATGGTCGCTTCGAGCTTGCTTAAATTATGCGTCACCTCGACGGTGGCGCTGTAGATCGTTTCGTCCTGCCCGTTGACCGCGTAAACGCTGGTTTCTCCGACTTTCTTACCGTGCACGAAAAGGAGCTTGGGCGACACCACCTGAATATCGGCGGTCGCGGGATCGGCGATGACGACGGAGCTTACCACCTGATCGAGCTTGATCATCTGGCCTTTGTTGATTTCAACGCGGATGGTGCGCTCTTCGGCGAATGACGGCGAAGCCAGCGCGAGCCATCCCGCCGCTGCCGCCATCACCATTATATATGTGGATTTTTTCATGCGCGCCTACTGTATCTGTACGTTCTCGACCTGGTCGCCGCGAATGACCCGGATATTCGGCATGATGCCTTCGTTGCGGCCGGAAACGCGACTGAC
>CAZBUX010000190.1:0-3675 GCA_964495185.1 uncultured Rickettsiales bacterium
ATTCTTTCCGTGAACTGTCGCGGGCCATAGTGCTTAAGAGTGAGGTTTTTCCAATGTTACGCAGGCAATTACTTATTCTGACCGGTGCAATCGCAGCGCTCTCAGCGTGTTCCATGCTGCCAAAGACCGAGGGCGACGCTGGCCCCGTTCCCCAGTCGCGCGAGCGTGAACTCAAGGAAAGCCGCGGCAAGCTTACCGGCGATGACGGTTTCAACCTGCTTGGCGGCAAATCGGACGAACAGAAGGCCGGCTCGGCCATCAACGTCAACAGCTACCTGTGGCGCGCTTCGCTGGATACGCTCTCCTTCATGCCGCTGATGTCTGCCGATCCGTTCGGCGGCGTCATCATCACCGACTGGTACGAAGACCCCAAAACCCCCGGCGAGCGTTTCAAGGTGAACGTGCTCATCCTCGACAAGACCCTGCGTGCCGACGGCGTGAAGATCACCCTCTTCAAGCAGGTCATGGACAAGGGGGTATGGCGTGACAAAAAGGTGGACGACAAGCTTGCCCGCAGCCTTGAGGACACGATTCTTACGCGCGCGCGGCAGCTGAAAGTGGCACAGGGGAAATAACGTTACCCGTTGCCCTTTGCCCGTTGCCTGCAAAAGGCAAGACGAGCAACGGGCGGCGAGCGACGAGCAACGCATATGACCGACACCTCCCGCTATAATTTCCGCGAAACCGAAGCCAAATGGCAGCGCCACTGGCAGGAAAATCATACGTTCGCGGCCCGCGAATCCTCGGATAAGCCGAAATATTATGTGCTTGAGATGTTCCCCTACCCTTCGGGCAACATCCATATGGGCCACGTGCGCAACTACACGCTGGGCGACGTCATCGCGCGCACGCGCCGGGCGCAGGGCTATAACGTGCTGCACCCGATGGGCTGGGACGCGTTCGGCCTGCCCGCCGAGAACGCCGCCATCCAGAATAATTCCCACCCCGGCGACTGGACGCTCGCCAATATCGACACCATGCGCGAGCAGCTGAAACTCATCGGCCTGTCCTATGACTGGTCGCGCGAGCTGGCCACCTGCCTTCCCGAATATTACAGGCACGAGCAACTCTTTTTCCTGAAATTCCTCGAAGCGGGCCTTGCCTACCGTAAGGAAGCCGAAGTCAACTGGGACCCGGTCGATCATACCGTGCTTGCCAACGAGCAGGTCATCGAAGGCCGCGGCTGGCGCTCCGGCGCGCTGGTGGAACGGCGCAAGCTGTCGCAGTGGTTCCTGCGCATCTCCGACCATGCCGACGACCTCCTCGCCGCCCTCGATTCGCTCAAGGAATGGCCCGACAAAGTCCGCATCATGCAGGAGAAATGGATCGGGAAATCCTACGGCGCCACCCTCTGGCTCGACATCAAAGACGAAAAAACAAAACTGGAAATCTACACCACCCGTCCTGATACTATTTTTGGGATGAGCTTCTGCGCCGTGTCTCCCGGCCATCCGCTAGCCGCCTCATTGGCAGCTAATAACCCCAAGCTTGCGGAGTTCATCGAAGAATGCAAACGCATCGGCACTTCCGAGGAAGCCATCGAGAAAGCCGAGAAAAAAGGATTCGATACCGGCCTTAAAATCATCCACCCATTCAACGACAAGGAAGTTCCGCTCTATGTCGCCAATTTCGTACTGATGGATTACGGCACCGGCGCCATTTTCGGCTGCCCCGCCCATGACCAGCGCGATTTTGATTTCGCTACGAAATACGGGCTTCCGATAATTCAGGTCGTCGGCGATCCGTCCAGCGAAACAAAAACGCTTACGGAAGCCTATACCGGTGACGGCGTCATGATCAACTCCGATTTCATGGACGGCATGTCGGTGGCTGACGCGAAAAAGCGCGTGCTGGCGGCGCTGCAGGCCTGCAATGTGGGCGTTGCCAAAGTGAATTACCGGTTACGCGACTGGGGCATCTCGCGCCAGCGCTATTGGGGCTGTCCCATTCCCATTATCCATTGCCATACTTGCGGCGTCGTCCCTGTCCCTGAGAAAGACTTGCCGGTGGAGCTGCCGCGCGACGTGAGTTTCGGCAGGCCCGGCAACCCGCTCGACCGCCACCCGACGTGGAAGCACGTGCCCTGCCCCAAATGCGCCAGGCCCGCCCAGCGTGAGACCGACACGTTCGACACCTTCTTCGAATCGTCATGGTATTTCGCCCGTTTCGCCACCCTGCCCTCCGCCGATCCCCTTGCTCCCGCTTCGCTCAAATACTGGATGCCGGTGGATTGCTATATCGGCGGCATCGAGCATGCGGTGCTGCACCTTCTCTATTCGCGCTTCTTCTCGCGCGCCCTGAAAAAATGCGGTCTGGTGGATTTCGACGAACCGTTCAAACGCTTAGAGACGCAGGGCATGATCTGCCATGAAACCTATAAGGACGCGGATGGGAAATGGCTGTTCCCGGAAGAGGTCGTGCGCGACGATTCGGGAAAATTCCTCCATATCCAGACCAAAAAACCGGTGGAAGCCGGTCGCAGCGAAAAAATGAGCAAGTCGAAGAAGAACACTGTCGACCCGCGCGCGATGATGGAAACCTACGGCGCCGACGCCGCCCGCCTGTTCATGCTCTCCGACTCCCCGCCCGACCGCGACCTGGAGTGGACCGATGCCGGCATCGAAGGCGCGTGGCGTTACATCAATAAGCTCTGGCGTTTGGTCCTTGAACCCAAAACCCCGGGCAACGGGCAACGAGCAACAAGCAACGCCCTTAAAAAAGCTACCCACAAAACCATCGCCGCCGTCACTGCCGATATCGACCGCTTCCATTTCAACAAAGCTATCGCCCGTATCAGGGAATTGACCAACCTGATGGGGGAAACCCCTTCGGATGACCCCGACTACCCGGAAGCCGTTTCAACGCTGGTACAGCTTCTCCAGCCGTTTATGCCCCATCTGGCCGAGGAGCTGTGGCTGCAGCTCGGAAACACCGGCACCCTCAGCCACCATGCGTGGCCGAAAGCCGATCCCGCCCTGCTCGTCGACGACGAGGCTACCGTTGCGGTGCAGATCAACGGCAAGCTGCGCACCACCATCCAGCTTCCCCGCGATATCGCCCCCGCGCTTGCCGAGGAAAAAGTATTAGCGCTTGAGGAAATGAAAAATGCGCTTAAAGATAAGCAGATCGTGAAAATCATCGTCGTGCCGGGCAGGATCGTAAATGTGGTGGCTAAGTAAAGGGGTAAGCGATAAGCGACAAGGGATAAGGCCGCTTATCGCTTACCGCTTGTCCCTTATCGCTACTCTTTTCGTCGTTTCTTCCTGCGGCTTCGAGCCCTTATACGGCAAGCATGACGGCGGCGGGCAGACGCTGGCGGGCGTTTCGGTAGCCTCCATCCCCGGCGGCGGACGCATGGGCCAGCAGTTCAAGGCCGATCTCGAAGACAAGCTCAACCCGCAGGGCGCGGTGCCTGCAAAACCCGCCTACCGCCTGACGGCGACGCTGGAAAGCCGTTCCGCCGCCATCGGCATCGCCCGCGACGGCACGGTGTCGCGTTACAACGTCTATCTCAATTCCAGCTACGTGCTTTACCGGAATTCCGACGGCAAGCAGGTCACCAGCGGCAGCTTGCGCCATGTCAGCAGCTATAACAATATCGCCAACGAATATTTCTCGACCTACGTGTCCGAAGAGGACGCCATCAAGCGCGGCATCACGGAACTCGCCGAGGTC
>CAZBUX010000191.1:0-3638 GCA_964495185.1 uncultured Rickettsiales bacterium
AAGGGCGACGATGCCGAATCGGCGCTTGCGGCGGCCGACATGTCGATGTATGTCGATAAACGTCGCGCCAAAGAAGCAACTGATATATAATAATTTACCTCCTTCTCTCTATCGCGTTCCGCCCCGTGTTGCAAAACGGCACCTGGGGGTGTGTCGCTGTCATAATAAGTTCACACGACCTGGCGGAAGCCTGATGCTATACTGAGCCTGTGAAATCCGCTCATCGGGGGATGCATATGTCGGATGAGGATAGCTCGCTACCCAGCCCGTATACCGCTACTGCACAAGACGGCACGCGTATCTTCAGCAATATCGGTACGCAGTATATCGCCGATGAGAACGACGGGTCGCTGCGCGTATCGATGTCGCGTCAGGTGATCTCGCCGGAAGTGACCGCGAACCTGAACCGCCTGATAGAAACCCATCCCGAGTTTATCAATTTTGGCGATGCGCCGCCGCAATACCTCGTCGTTGCCGATCCCGACGGCAGTCCAAAAAAAATATTGAGCGGCGTTGTGCAGCGCGAAGCGATGGGAGAGAAAGTCGTGTTTTCCCGCGTCCTCGATATCTCGCCTGCGGAGCCGCACATGCCCGCCTACGTGCTCTCCCATCCGGTGGAAATCGAAACCTCGCTCAATAACGGCGCGTCGCGCGTTATACTCGGGGCGAGGGACGTTGAGCATGTGCAGGAGGCGCTGAAACCGCCTGTTCATCCCTACGGGCAGTTGCTCGCGCAATATGATTCCGGCCAGCGCCAGCCCGCCGGCTACGAATCCGACGGGCAGTTCCGCCCGCCTTCGCTGCCGTCGCCGGGCGTTAAAAACAACGAACCCAGCCTCAGCTAGGATTTTAACGATTGTGAAGCTTCCGTGACAGCGCATATCCTTTGTTGTGCGATGGTACGCCTTTTGCTAGATTACGGGTTCTACACCAACGAACAGGGATGTGTATGATGCGTATCAGCAGAGGTGTGCGCGGCTTTGCCGCCCTCGCGGCATTTGCGGCGGGAATGATGGGCGACGGGTTTTCCGCGCAGGCCGCCGAGAAAATCGTTACCATTGGCACGGCGGGCGTCACCGGGGTTTATTATCCCGCGGGCGGGGCCATCTGCCGCCTCGTGAACCGTGGCCGCAAGGAGCACGGCATACGCTGCACCGTCGAATCCACCGGCGGTTCCATCAACAACCTCGAATCCATCCGCAAGGGCGAGCTTGAGCTCGGCATCGTACAGTCCGACCTGCTCTATCACGCCTATAACGGCAGCGAAATTTTCTCCGACGTCGGCGCAGACAAAAACCTGCGCATCGTGTTCTCGCTGCATTCCGAGCCGTTCACCGTCGTCGCGCGCAAAGACGCGAAGATCGAGGAATTCGACGATCTCAAAGGCAAGAAAGTCTATCTCGGCGCGCCCGGCAGCGGCATGCGTGCCACCATGGAAGAGCTGATGAAGCGTAAGGGCTGGACCAATAAAACCTTCAGCAAAGTCGTCGACCTCAAGACCAACGACCAGACGAACGCGCTGTGCAGCGGCAAGATTGACGCGATGATTTATGCGGGCGGCCATCCTAACGGCGCCATCCAGCAGATCACCACGGCATGCCCCACGCGGCTTGTGAATGTCAGCGGCCCGGAAATCGACCGGCTGATAAGCGAACACCCGTTCTTCACCCGTGCTTACATCCCCGGCGGCATGTACTCGCATAACGCTCAGGACACCAAGACCTTCGGCGTCAAGGCTGTGCTGGTGGCTTCCACCGAGGTCAGCCAGGATGCGGTTTACCTCATCACTAAAGCGGTTTTCGACAATCTCGATAATTTCAAGACTCTCCATCCCGTTTTCGCCACGCTGGACACCAGGCATATGGTGCGCGACACCGACGTGGCTCCGTTTCATCCGGGAGCCCTCAAATACTTCAAGGAAAAGGGCTTGGTTGACTAACGGCCATCGTTTGCTATAAACGGCGCTCCTTTACTGCACCGCCTGAATCGCAGCAGCGATTATAGGGGAGACAATAGTACAAAAAAAATTTGGGAGGACTAATGACAGCGACGTTTAAGTACCTGCTCGGCCGCCTGTGGTTCCGCGTGATTCTCGGCCTTGCTCTCGGCATTCTGTTCGGTTTCTGGGTTGGCCCCATGGGAGTGGATTCCACGCCTCTGGGAGTTGACGGGAAAACTTTTCTCACCGAATACATCAAGCCGATCGGTACCGTCTTCATCAATATGATCAAGATGGTCGTCGTTCCCCTCATTTTCTTCGCGCTCGTCTACGGCATCACTAACATGACCGATCAGGAGGCCTTCAAGCGTGTGGGCATCAAGGCGGTCGGCGCGTATCTCATGACCGGCGCGTTCGCCGTGTGCATCGGACTCGCGTTCGCGCATGTCTTCGAGCCGGGTGTCGGCGTCGATCTCAAGGAGCTGCAGAGCAGCGCCGGCGCCACGGTAGCGAGTTTCAAGGCGCCGGAAGAAGTCAGCATCATCAAAATGCTGGTCGACATCATCCCCACCAACATATTCACCGCCATGGCGGGCGACCACATCCTTCAGGTCGTGGTGTTCGCCATTTTCCTCGCGGTCACGCTCAACAAGACCCGGGAAAAGACCAGGCCGGTGATCGAGCTTTGCCACGCGGCCGCGTTCGCCATGTTCCGCCTGATCGAGATGATCGTGCAGTTCTCGCCCTACGGCGTGTTCGCGCTCATCGCGTGGGTCGTCGGCACGCAGGGCATCGGCATCGTGCTTCTGCTCCTCAAGCTCGTGGCCGTCGTGTTCGGCGCGCTGCTCACGCAGTACCTGCTGTTCGGGCTGATGATCGTCGTGTTCTGCCGCATGTCGCCCATGCCGTTCTATAAGAAAATGCTGGAGCCGCAGGCGCTGGCGTTTTCCACCAGCTCCAGCAAGGCGACGCTGTCCACCGCCATGCGCGTCGTCAACGAAAAGATCGGCGTGTCGCACAGCAACACCTCGTTCGTGCTTCCGCTCGGCGCGTCCATCAACATGGATGGCACGGCGATCTACCTCGGCATCTGCGCGCTGTTCTTCTCGCAGCTCTACCATATCCCCATCGACACGCATCACTACTTCATCCTGATCCTCACTTCCACGCTTGGCTCCATCGGCGCTGCCGGCATTCCCGGAGGTTCGCTGATCATGATGGGCATGGTGCTGACTTCGGTTGGGCTGCCGCTCGAAGGCATTGCGCTCATCGCGGGCGTCGACCGCATTCTCGACATGCTGCGCACCACCGTGAACATCACCGGCGATTCGGTGATCACCGTGATCGTCGACAAGTCGGAAGGCACCTTCGACCAGAAGAAATACGAGAACATGGATTTATAATGCCATCCCGGGCGAAACGGAGGATCCTGCGCATAGCGTAAGATCCTCCGTCGCTTCGCCCTCCGGGATGACAAGGTTTGGAAAAGGATGGTCATGACCGAACCGCTGCCAACCATCACCAAAGAAGAACTCTCCGTCCTCAGGCGCTGGCAGGGCCGTACCCGCCGCATCTTCCTTATTCTCATGCTTTCCGTATTGCTGCTTTCGCTTCTAATGGCGGCGGGCGTGTTGCCGGGGGAAGGGCAGAACCTTTCGGCGCTGGCGCTGGTGCTGGTATTGCTCGTGGTGGCCGGGCT
>CAZBUX010000192.1:0-3635 GCA_964495185.1 uncultured Rickettsiales bacterium
AAGCGCGTCATCCAGCGCGAGCTGCAAAATACGCTGGCGCAAAAACTCCTCGCTGGCGCCATCAAAGACGGCAGCGTGGTGAAGGTGTCGGCGTCAGAAAGCGGGCTGGTGATCGTGGAAGGCAAGAAATCGCTGCACTAAAATGCATCGTGTCATTCCGACAAAAGCCGGGATGATTATTAAACAGGTTAGTTCGTTTTCGCCTTACCTGTGTCGAGCATAGCCAGATCGTTGCCATGCATGGCGGCTTCGATCTTTTCGATGTTCTTGCGGAAGCTGATCAGCTCTTTACCTGCCAGCACGTTTCCGGTTTTGAACTTTACGCCGGAGGGATTGACCTGCTGGTTGCCTGCTAAAATTTCATAATGCAGATGCGGGCCGGTGGCTGTGCCTGTCATGCCGACATAGGCGATGATCTGGCCCTGGCGCACTTTCGAGCCGGGTGCTACGCCCTTGGCAAAACGGCTGATATGCGCGTAGGCCGAGGAATACGTGGAGTTGTGCTTGATGCGCATGTAGTTGCCGTAGCCGCCGCGCTTGCCGACGAAATCGATGGTGCCGTCGCCCGACGCATAGATAGGTGTGCCGATCGGCGCGCCGAAATCGACGCCGCGATGCATTTTGGTGTAGCCGAGAATCGGATGGTTGCGCATGCCGAAGCGGGAGGTGATTTTCGCGCCGCTGATCGGTGTTTTGAGCAGTGCCTTGCGTACGCTCTCGCCCTTGGCGTTATAATAATCGGCGTTACCCTTCTGGTCGACGTAGCGGTAAATCTTGATCGAGCGGGTGCCGACGCCGAGCTCGGCGTAAATCACGTTGCCGTAACCGGCGAGGTTGCCGTCTTTGGTGACGATGCGTTCATAGATCACATCGAAATCGTCGCCTTCCTGCAGGTCGCGCTGGAAGTCGACGTCGTAGCTATAGGCGTTGATGATTTCCGCCAGAAGCGAGGCGGGCAGCCCGTTATTGACGCCCGCTTCATAGAGGCTGCCGGAGATTTTGGTGTCGATGCGCGTGAGCTTGCGTTCCACCGGTACGTCGACGGCGCTGCTTTTGAACGCCCCTGCGCTGTCACGCTTCAGTTCAAGCGTAGAGGTGAGCGACATGGGGAATGTGAGCGACTGAATGGTGGGTACGCTTGCGCCCGCCGGCTTATCCAGCGTGAGCGAAATATTCTGCCCGACGCCGAGTTTGCGGGGATCGTAGATTTTCCTGATCGACTGCACCGCGTTTGCTGCCTCATCGTATGTCACGCCTTTTTCCGTGAGCATATTGATAAACGTGTCGCCGTTTTCGACTTTAAGCTCGAGCGTCAGCGGGTAGGTAGTGACTGCCGGAGCAGCGGCAGGCATTTCCGGCGCCGGCTGCACAGCGGCGGATTCTATAGGTTGCGGAGAGATTTCCGGTTCCGGAGTGAGCAGGCTGACCACGGGGGCCGGCTGGAGATCGGGAGCCTGAATCAATGCCTGCGGGACGGGGGCGTCCATCGGCGGCACGACGGCGGCCTGCTGCGGCTGCGAAGTCAATACGGGGATCGACGTCAGCGCCGACGTGCAGCCGATGCCGAAGGCGACGCCGAGCACAAACCACGAGATGCGAAGCTTATTGGTGCGCGATGCCGGCAAGGTGCGGGACACGACTTTAAGCGGGTAGGTTGGGGCGTGATCTTGCATTAGTCCACTATAAATAGCTGATTACTCAAAGGCTAACCTCACAAGGGCGACGCATTTGTTAGATACACGGTTAGGCGATTTTTGCCAAGCTGCCAACACTAAAACATCGGTGGCGCATCTTTTTTACCATTTCTTATAATTTTAGCTTGACCCCACAAGGTTACAACATTAAATTACGCGCCTCCGCTGAATGGAGGGAGATACTACCTCGGCCCTAAGGTGTTGAAACCTAAGGCGATCTTGGCAAGTCCCCCATCCTCGGTACATGTATAATTCGTCGTTCATTGTCAGCGGTGACTCTTTCGGCCTTCCTGCCGGTCGGTGTTGCTCCTCAAAGAACATAGTGAAATTTGGAAGGGTATTCGAATGCCAACCATCAATCAGTTGGTTCGCCAGGGACGTCATCCCCTGAAAAAGCGCAACAAGGTTCCCGCGCTTAAGGCCTGCCCGCAGAAACGCGGCGTGTGCACGCAGGTCAAAACCGTCACTCCGAAAAAGCCGAACTCGGCGCTGCGTAAAGTCGCGCGCATCCGGCTCACCAACGGACACGAAGTGTTCGGCTACATTCCCGGCGAAGGCCACAATCTGCAGGAGCACTCGGTTGTGCTCATCCGCGGCGGCCGCGTAAAGGATTTGCCCGGCGTTCGCTACCACATCATCCGTGGTACGCTCGATACGCAGGGTGTCAAGAACCGTAAACAGTCGCGCTCTGCCTACGGCACGAAGCGTCCCAAATAATATAGGTATAGTATGTCACGTCGTCGCGCCGCTATTAAAAGAGAAGTCCTGCCGGATGCAAAATTCGGTGATGTCGTTCTCACCAAGCTGATCAACACCATGATGTATAGCGGCAAAAAATCCGCTTCCGAGCAGATCATCTATGATGCGCTCGACATCATCCAGAAAAAGACCAGCCAGGAGCCGCTCAAGTTCTTCCACGATGCGCTCGATAACATCAAGCCGTCCGTCGAAGTGCGCTCGCGCCGCGTCGGCGGTGCTACCTATCAGGTTCCGACCGAAGTCCGTCCGATCCGTCAGCTCGCGCTTGCGCTCCGCTGGCTGATCGACGCCGCCCGCGCTCGCAAGGAAAAGACCATGCGCGACCGCGTCGCAGCTGAGCTCATGGACGCGGCCAACGGTCGCGGCGGCGCAGTCACCAAGCGTGAAAACACGCACAAGATGGCTGACGCCAACAAAGCATTTTCGCATTATCGCTGGTAAGAGTAAGAGCAACGTATGCCACGTAAAACACCACTTAAAGATTATCGCAACATCGGCATCTGCGCGCATATCGACGCGGGCAAGACTACGACCACCGAGCGCATTCTCTATTACACGGGAAAATCGCACAAAATCGGCGAAGTGCACGAAGGTGCCGCCACTATGGACTGGATGGAGCAGGAACAGGAGCGCGGCATCACGATTACGTCGGCTGCCACCACCTGCTTCTGGAAAGACCACCGCATCAACATCATCGATACCCCCGGCCACGTGGACTTCACCATTGAAGTGGAGCGCTCCATGCGCGTGCTCGATGGCGCGGTCACCGTATTCGATTCGGTCGCCGGCGTTGAGCCCCAATCCGAGACCGTGTGGCGCCAGGCCGATAAATACCACGTGCCCCGCATCTGTTTCGTCAACAAAATGGACCGTATCGGCGCCAATTTCGAGCGCACCGTGCAGATGATGATCGATCGTCTCGGCACCCGTCCGCTTGTTATCAACTTCCCGATCGGTTCGGAAGATAAATACGAGGGCATCGTCGACCTCATCAAGATGAAGGAAGTCGTCTGGAAGGGCGAAGAGCTCGGCGCGAAATTCGAAGAGCAGCCGATTCGCGCTGAACTTCTCGAAAAAGCCAAGGAAGCTCGTCACGCCATGCTTGAAACCGCCGTCGAAATGGACGACGCGGTGATGGAAAAATTCTTAAACGGCGAAGAGCCCAGTGAAGAAAAGCTGAAG
>CAZBUX010000193.1:0-1027 GCA_964495185.1 uncultured Rickettsiales bacterium
CGCGGCCTCTACGCTGCCGCCGACGAGCAGCACAAGCCCGCCGAGTGCCCCATCCCCAAAGACCGCCTGCGCGAAGCCCGCGGCATCGAAGTCGGCCACATCTTCTATCTGGGCAAAAAATATTCCGAAGTTCTCGGCGCGAAAGCCGTCAACGACAAAGGCGAAACCGTCACGCTGGAAATGGGCTGCTACGGCATCGGCGTCTCGCGCCTCGCGGGTGCGGTCATCGAAGCCAGCCACGACGACGCGGGCATCATCTGGCCCGAATCCGTCGCGCCCTTCAAAGTCGGCCTGATCAACCTGCGCGCTGGCGACGCGAAGTGCGACGCTGCCTGCCAGTCCCTCTACGAAACCCTGCAAGCCAAAGGCGTGGACACCTTATACGACGACACCGACGAACGCGCCGGCGTCAAATTCACCACCATGGATTTAATCGGCCTCCCCTGGCAAATCACCATCGGCCCGAAGGGGCTAGAGAAGGGCGTAGTGGAAATGAAGAATCGTAAGACGGGCGAGAAGCAGGAACTGAGCGTGGAAGCGGCGTTGAATGCATTGGTGAAATGACCAGATTTAGCCAATTATATGTTGTGCGCGGAGAACCTGATGAAGACAGCAAGCGCTTTCGCAATCGTTTGCGGGTATGTTTTTTTACGATGGTCAACGACTCTCTTCGTGATGAAGTGGCTTATCAAGTGCAAGCAGATACTGGCGCAGACTTCCCATATTATAGCGATGTACTTGGTAGAGAGTTTCCTGATTTTCAGGCCTTTTTTGAGAATGCGGAAATTCGGGATATTTTAGATTCTATAACAATTGTTTGGAAAATTCTTGAAAAGAAGCACTTTGATTCTAAGGCGGATGATTGGAGAGAAGCTATTGAGGTGCTCTTTAAAGAACAGAATATGGTTTATCAAATTGATCAAGATGCGATTGTACATTCGTTACTGGATAAAGTTTTTGAGCAAGAACACCTTGCGGTTCTAGAATGCCTTTCAGATAGAAAATTTTCTGCTGTAAAAGCTGAATT
>CAZBUX010000193.1:1037-3623 GCA_964495185.1 uncultured Rickettsiales bacterium
AGTGCGCCTGGCCAAGGAGGCCGTCAATCGTGCGCAAGAGGTCGGTCTGGCCGAATCGTAAAGAAGCTGTCAGAGCCATTTATGAAAGTATAGAAATTCTATCCAAGTTATTTGATGCTTCTATTTCACGGCTTGGGCCAAAAGAAGTAATGCAGTCAATAAAACCTAGGGTTAACGAGGTGTATTCTAATGATCAGACCGCATTAGACTCAGCTAATCGGATTTTAAGCTCTTTTTCCGAATGGATTAATTCAGTGCAAGTTTATAGGCATGGCCAAAGAGTCGAAACCCGTGCGGTTCCACCAAGAGGACTTGCGATACTTATAGTATCGCAGGGAGCTAGCTATTTAAGATGGTTTCTGGAGATATATGAAGTTCATGAAGTGTTGCAGTAAGATCGAGTTGATTATAACTGAAAACACTTACTTCTTCGCCAACCCCATCCCCTGATCCTGCGACCTGGCAATCGCCTGCGGGGTAATGGCATGGGCGGGGAGCCCATGATCGATATTATTGTGATTGGCCTCCACCGGGTTCTGTGCCATGCCGCGCGCGGGCAGTTCCACCCCGGCGATCATGGCGTTGGTCTGTGCGGCGGTGAACAGCCCGCCTTCCAGCCCGCGCACCACGCCCAGCGCGCCTTTGGCCTCCGGCGCCATCACTTCCACCAGCCGCGACATGAGGCCGGGCATGCGGTGGGTTTCGAGGGGTTTGTCGTCCGTTGCAGTCATGGTTTGACTCTTCGCTGGTAATTTTTCACTATAGGCTCATTATAGCGTGTCGTTTTATATTTGTCACGCGCCGGTAAAAGGCCGGAAGCGGGCGCTGAGCGGGAGTTTAAAGCCTATGATATCGGGGGGATTTTAGCGATGCTTTCCGCGTTTGAGCGCTCTGTCGCCGCCCGCTACCTGCGCGCCCGCCGCGAGGAGGGGCTGATCTCGGTCATCGCCTTCTTTTCGCTGATCGGCATCGCGCTGGGGGTTGCTACCCTCATCGTCGTGCTGGCGGTAATGAACGGCGTGCGCGACGAGCTTATCAAAAGCATCATCGGCCTTGAAGGCCACGTCACCGTTTATACCCACGGTAACGGTCTGGAAGGTTACGATGCCATCAGCAGGAACCTTGCCACCCTCCCGCACGTGCAGAGTGCCTCGCCCAAAATCGAAGGGCAGGTGATGGCTTCTTATAAAGGCCGTGCCACGGGCGCGATGGCGGTGGCGTTCCGCGCGGAAGATTTAGACCGTAAAACCCTGCTTGTGAGCCGCATCGCTGAGGGCAGCCTTGACGCCGTCAAGCAGGGCGAGGGCATCATGATCGGCAAGCGCATGGCCGAGCGGCTGGGTATCAGGCTCGGCGACGACATGCTCCTTATCTCTCCCGAAGGCCGCGCCACCGTGGCGGGCCTCATGCCGCGCGTGAAGGCCTATCCGGTGGTCGGCATCTTCTCCATCGGCATGTTCTCCTACGACAACAACATGATCGTCATGCCGTTTACCGACGCGCAGGTCTATTTCAAATTAAAAGACGACGGCGCCGATATGGCCAGTTCCATCGAAATCGTCGGCGATTCCGCAGACAACGCCCGCGACATCGCGCGCGCCGCATCGGGGCTGCTCGGCGGGGGGTACCGCGTCTATGACTGGAAAACTTCCAACAGCCAGATTTTCCAGGCTGTCATCGTGCAGCGCAACGTCATGTTCCTTATCCTCATGCTCATCATCCTCGTGGCATCGTTCAACATCATCTCCAGCCTTATCATGCTCGTGCGCGAGAAGGGCAGCGACGTCGCCATCCTGCGCACCATCGGTGCCAGCCGAGCTTCAATCATGCGCATTTTCTTCACCTGCGGCGCAAGCATAGGGATACTGGGTACGGGTATCGGCCTGGCGCTCGGCCTTGTCATCGCGTTCAACACGGAAAACATCCAGCTCTGGCTCGAATCCATGATGGGCCACAAGCTGTTTGCCGACGAACTCTATTTCCTCTCGCATCTGCCCTCGAAAGTGGACATGCGCGAAGTCGGCGTCGTCGTGCTGCTCGCGCTCGGCCTTTCCTTCCTTGCCACATTATACCCGGCCCGTAAGGCGGCCAGACTTGATCCCGCGGAGGCGCTGCGTTATGGCTGATTCCGTCCTTTCCCTCAAACAGGTCACGCGCGTCTACGAGCAGGGCGGCAACAAGCTCACCGTGCTCGACAACCTCGACCTCGAAATCCGCAAAGGTGAGATCGTCGCGCTCGTCGGCCCTTCCGGGTCGGGAAAAACCACGTTGCTGCAAATCGCGGGCCTCCTCGACCAGCCCACTTCCGGCACCATTATCTTCGACGAGGAAGAACTCAGCATCGCTACCGATGCGCGGCGAACGCTGGCGCGGCGTAAGCTGCTCGGCTTCGTCTACCAGTTCCACCATCTGCTCCCGGAATTCTCCGCGCTGGAAAACGTCGTGCTTCCGCAGATGATCGCCGGCGTTTCCAAATCCAAAGCCGTCGTGCGCGCCGAGGAGCTTCTCGGCGATCTCGGGCTTTCCGCCCGCCTTCACCACCGCCCCGCCAAGCTCTCTGGCGGCGAGCAGCAGCGCGTCGCCATC
>CAZBUX010000194.1:0-3620 GCA_964495185.1 uncultured Rickettsiales bacterium
GAGCGCCACCACATGGAAGCTGCCGCGGCTGAGTTCCCTGTCGATGGCGCGCAGCGTCTCGACGCTGAGCAGTCCCTGCCGTGCGAGTATCAGCACCGCTATGCCGCGCTGTTTTTCTTCGTTGCCGATATCTTCGGCGCGCAGGAAGGTGACGGGAATATCCAGCCGCCGGAAATAGCTCGCCACCCACCAGTTCTCCCGCAGGAAACTATGCCACTGGCGGCGCTGGTCTTCTTCGGGCAGGAGGAACGCCACCCTGGCGGCGGGGGAAACGAAAGAATCCTGCAGACCCGCAACGTCCAGCCGCGACAATATGCCTTTCAGCGCGGCGAAGGTGGTAAACGCGGGCTTGGGCTTGCGGTATTCGTCGAGTATCCCGAAGCCCTTTTCACGTTCCTGCTCGACATAACGCTTGTCGAACCATGTAAATACGTTGGCGATGCGGGTGCCGTTGAACACGTGCGACAGGATATTCGCCTTGAGGTATTTATCCTGCTTTTCAATACCGATATGGTTGTTGGTATCTGTCGAGGTATAGCCGAATTCGGTAAATACTACCGGCAGGTTGGTCTGCGCACCTGCCAGCGCGTTGGAAAGTTCGAGATGCAGTGCTTCCGGCCCGCCGATGCCCGGATAGCTGTTGACTGAATAAAACGCGAGCGGAGCGCCCTTGGCGGCGCAGGCCTCTACGATGGCGCGTGGGTCCTCGGAAGATTCGGATGCGTCACGATACGAGATCATGACGCCGATGGATGAATAGCTGCGCTTCGCTTCGGGGTCGGCGTTTCTTGCGGCAAGGCAGCCTTCGCCTACGAAGTTTGCGATATTTTGCCGCCGGAATTCAAGGAAGTCGGCCGTATCGGCGCGCCACGCGTCGTCGCTCTCTTCGATGGGGATGTCCCTGACGTTGACATGATCGAGGTCAGTGACGGTCATACCCCACGCGGCGGAGAGTTTTTCAGGCGTGCCGTATTTGTTTTTCAGCCATTGCTGGAAAAGCGCAACGCTTTCGGGATCGAACCCGAGCTGGGCCACGAAGCCGATAGGCTGAAGGTAGGAAAATTCATTGCCCATCACCCATGCAGCGATATTCTTATTGCCTTTGTAGCGCGCGACGATTTTTGAAATGAACGAACGGTAGCGTTCCCGGGCATATGGCTCGCCATAGTTCAGGATGGTGGAACGCGTGCCGTCGCGAAAGCTAAGAAAATGCTCTTTGGAAAACCAGTCCGGCGGCCACTGGTAGCCGATGATGGCGTAAAGCTTCAGGTCGTATTTTTTTGCTAGCGCCATGAGCAGGTCGGCGCGGTTGAAATCGTACACGTCCGGTGCGGTTTCGATGGCCGACCACACGAGGTCGACGCGCACGGTTTTGACGCCGAGCGAGGCCATGAGCGCCATGTCGTATTCGAGTTGTTCAGGCGTTTGCCAGATGCCGAGCGGCCGGTTCCACGTCTGGTAAGCGATGCCGAGCTGGAACGGTTCGGCTCTGGAAACCGCCGGGCTTAGGAGCTGGCAGGCGATAACGGCTAATATTGCCAGAGGCTTACGCATGTGTTTACGGGTAGCAAGATCACGTGCGTGCGTCAACCATAATGCGTTTTTAGCGCTTCAGTTTACCGTGCGGACGCGGTAGTTTCGCGTATGGCCGCGAACAAAAAAAATCTCTCGCTTGCACTGAACCTTGCCGCACTCGTGGCGGGCATGGCGATGCTCGCTTATGCCTCGGTGCCGCTCTACCGCGTGTTCTGCCAGGTTACCGGCTACGGCGGCACGACCGGCGAATCGTCGGCGTTTCCCACCCGTACCCTCGACCGTGTCATCACGGTGAAATTCAATTCCGATACCGATCCGCACCTGCCATGGGCGTTCAAACCGGGCGAGGGGGACATCAAAGTGAAAGTCGGCGCGCCGATCCTCACCTATTACACCGCGCATAACGAGTCGGCGGAAGCGGTGCGGGGGCAGGCGGTATACAACGTTGTGCCGCATAAGGCCGGGCCGTATTTCATCAAGGTGGAGTGCTTCTGCTTCACCGAACAGACGCTCAAAGCCGGTGAGCGTGTGCATATGCCCATTTCGTTTTATATCGACCCGTCTATTGCCGACGATCCCGAAATGAAAGATGTTGAAACAATTACATTGTCTTATACATTTTTTAAGATAGATAAGTAATTATCTGATTACGGTTTACCTTAAGGAGCATACCATGTCGCATCACGATGGCCACGGCCACCATACCCATCCCTACCATCTCGTTAACCCGAGCCCGTGGCCGGTCCTAAGCGCTGCGGCATTGCTCATGCTGACGCTCGGCGGGGCCATGTATATGCACCAGAAAACCGGTGGCGGCATGCTTGCCATCGCGGGGCTGCTGCTCGTGCTGTATTGCATGTTCGGCTGGTGGCGCGATGTGGTGAAGGAAGCGCGCGAAGACCATGCGCATACAGGCGCGGTGCGTTTCGGCCTGCGGGCGGGCATGGCGCTGTTCATCACTTCCGAAGTCATGTTCTTCGTGGCGTTTTTCTGGGCGTTTTTCGGTGCATCCACGCTGCCGAAGCTGCCGCTGACCGATATCTGGGCCGTAGCCGAGGGCGTGTGGCCGCCTGCGGGCATCCATGCGTTCGATCCGTGGCACCTGCCGTTCCTCAACACGCTGATCCTGCTCCTTTCGGGCACCACCGTCACCTGGGCGCATTACGCCATCGTGAAGGGTAAGCAGGAAGAGTCCGTGAAAGCGCTGTGGTACACGGTGATCCTCGGGCTTCTCTTCACCTGCTGCCAGGCCTATGAATATACCCATGCCGCCTTCGGCTTCAAAGACACGGTCTATGCCGCTACCTTCTACATGGCCACCGGCTTCCACGGCTTCCACGTCCTCGTCGGCACGATCTTCCTCGCCGTCTGCCTGGCGCGCGCCAAGAAAGGCCATTTCAAACCCGACCAGCATCTGGGCTTTGAGTTCGCCGCATGGTACTGGCATTTCGTCGACGTGGTGTGGCTGTTCCTGTTCATCTTCGTCTATTGCGATTTCGCCAATAAGCTCATGCCCGCGTTTCTCACCATCTTCACCGGCGTCAACATGCTGGCGGCCATGGTCGTGGTGCTTGCCGGAAGCACGTATTTCGGCTGGCGCGCGCTGAAAAGCGGTGCGTTCTCCGCAGGGCATCATTGAGCGTCCTGCGCTGCCCGCGTTGCGGCAAGGGTAAGCTTTTCACCGGGCTGCTGACCATGGCCGAAACCTGCGGCGCGTGCGGGCTTTCCTACGCGGGCCGCGAGCAGGGCGACGGCCCGGCGTTTTTCGCCATCCTCATCATCGGCACGCTGGCGGGCATCTTCTCAGCGATCGTGGAAATCAAATTCGAGCCGCCCTTCTGGCTGCACGCGGCGCTATGGATTCCGTTCGTGGTGGGGGGCTCGGTGCTTTCGCTGCGCCTGTGCAAGGCGGCGCTGGTGGCGGTGCAGTACCGCCTGCGGCAAGACGATTTTAAACAATAGGGCGATTGCCCGTTAGTTGAGAGCGATTATGACCATATTGAGGCTGGTCGCGTAGCATACACACAGCAGGTAGGGTACCAGTAGCAACGACGCGGTCATGCTTACCGGCATTAACCGGCGCA
>CAZBUX010000195.1:0-3581 GCA_964495185.1 uncultured Rickettsiales bacterium
TTGCCTGTTTTGAGGGGAAACACCATTTTGTGGTATATACCTGCAGCGGCTCACACCATATATTGTTTGGGTGCGGGTTCGCGAAACGAACATGCGCAATCACTTTACTGAGTTAGGAATCATATGCCCAAAAAAATGCCCAAAAAGGTTGCATCCAAGGCCAAGAAACCCCAGATGGTGAAAAAGAGCAAAGCCCCGGTAAAGGCAGTGAAGGCGTCTAAGCGCCCCGTCGCCAAGGCCGTGAAGCAAAAGAAATCCCAGCCCGCGAAGGTCGCGCAGAAGGTGGCCGTTAAAGCTGCCCCGAAGCCGGTTGCGGCACAGAAAATTGTGGCCAAGGCGCAGCCTTCAGTTGTCGCTGCTGCCCCCGCCGCCGCTCCCAAGGCCGATAAAGCTGCCGATAAGGCCCTTTACAAGGTCGGCAACCATGTCGTGTACCCCACGCATGGCGTCGGCAAGATCATTGCCCAGGAAACGCAGATGATCGGCGATATCGAGCTGCGCATGCTCGTGATCGCGTTCGAAAAAGACAAGATGACCCTGCGCGTGCCGGTGCATCGCGCCACCGCCGCGGGCCTGCGTCCGATCAGCAACAACGATGAAATGAAAAAAGTGTTCGTCACCCTGAAAAGCAAGGCACGCACCAGCCGTGGCATGTGGTCGCGCCGCGCGCAGGAATACGAAGCGAAAATCAACTCCGGCAGCGTCATTTCCGTCGCCGAAGTGGTGCGCGACCTGCACCAGAACGTCGACCAGTCGGAGCGCTCCTATTCCGAGCGCATGATTTATGAATCGGCACTGGCCAGGCTGGTGGGCGAACTCGCCGCCGCCGAAGCCACCGACCATAAAGCGGCTACCGACAAGCTGATGAAGCTTCTGCGTGCCAAAGTGGCCGCCGCCGCCGCCGAAAAAGAAGCCGCATAATAACGCCTTTTCAAAAAGCGCTCCCCGCCTAACCGGTTGGGAGCGCTTTTTTATTTGTGCTGGTTAATTGTCACGGAACTGTCATTTGCCTGGGGTTTGCGCTGCCTGTAAAATCAGGGCATTAGCGAAACAACATGCAAGGAGCGACTCCATGACCAAGCTGAACCCAACACAATTAGAAGCAGCTAAAGGCGCCATTCAGGAAGGACTCGAACTTCCGCATGATTCAGTCCAGATCACACCGAGCACGCGCGGTTCGGGGCTTTTTATCCGCCTCCCCAAAGACGCCGCGGAAACCGAAGTGGAAGCGCGTCGCATCGCCATGGCGCTGACGGCGGCCACTGCCGAAAAAGGTGAAGGCGTGTTTCAGGAAAGCGATCCGAACGGCCTGACGCTGTATTTTCGCGCCAAATCGGGAACGGAGCCGCTTGCCGATGCGCTCAAGCTGCTTTCCGAAGTAACGCCAGACGCAGTGAAAACCGGGCTTACGACTGCCTTTGAAAAGCAGGTGGAAGTGGATAATCACGCGAAATGGCGTGCAAGGGTTGAGAGCGAATCCACCGTAGTGAGCCACGACATCTCCGGTCACGGCTGATCTTCAGAGCATAGCAGGGAAAAGATATGAAAAAGACGGATGACACGAAGGCAAAGGAAAATCTGGCGCAGGCGCTTGGGAACGTCGTCCCCGGCCTGAAGGCTGAGGACATGACGCTTGTGGTGAATCCGTTGAGGCTGAGCCCGGCGGATGCTGCCGAGCGCATGGACGGTTTTGCCGATAACTACAGCCTGGCCAGCGGTAAGGTTGTTCCCGTGGTCGCGCATGACACGAATACGAGCATATTTATCGGCACGGCTGGCGTCGGCGTGTCCGATATCGTGCTGGAAAGCGTCGCTGCGGCCATCCATAAACTTATTCCCGCAGTGGCTATCCCGAAGATACACCATACCGGCAAAGACGGTTCCGACGCCGCGCAGCCCGTCATTTTATTTGCAGGTCCGGTGGAGCATCTTACCCAACTCGATCCGAAGAAGCTCTCCGATGCCATTGACACAGAAATTGAAGAGCGCGCGAAGAAAAATCTCTGGCGTGGCTTGGAAAAAAGCATGCCGGGGCTCAAGCCGAGCCATCTGGTGCTCCTGAACGGGGAACACGACTTTGATAATGACAAGGCAACGGCGGTGCATGTTCACAGGAACAACGTATCGCCGGAATCCATGCAGCGTGGGGTACGGGCGCTTAAAACGGCGCTGGGCAATGATGTTTCGGTTACCGTCGCACGTGATAACACCGGAGGCCCTAAAATGCTAAACGCCCCGCTTCTTGTCATCAACGCGACGCGCTCCGAACTTGCTCACATGGACGGACGCAAATTCTCCGACGCCGCACGGGAAAACGACCTGCATATGTAAGCGGCCTACGCCCACTTGCACTTCTTCAGGAGCCTGCAATGAGTATTTCACGCATGGAGCTGCTTGCATCCGTCAGCAAGCTCATCGAGTCCGAAGGTAAGGACGAGGAAGCGCGTAATACTGTCGCGAAATTTGCTTGCGAGAATATGAAGATTCAGGGCACTTCCGCTGAATTAACAACGCCAAAACTTCCGGGCACAGGATTTAGCGGCCGTACGACGACCGGTCATGACGTGCGTGTAGGCGACGACGACGGCGAAAAGAACAAAACGTTTTTCTTCGGAAAAGACCATACGCTACGCATTGGCCAATATATTTTATCCTATTATGGCCATAGTATCGACATTGCGCATTTCTGGAAGCACAGCGAAGGTACGCAGTCTGAAACGGAAAGGCCGCCTCAATGGCGGTTGGGCCTGGACGCCGATAAAAATCCGCTATGGTTCGGTATCAGGGGTGATCTGCCTTCGCATTCGCGAGGTATTCCCTTTGTGGTTAAATACACAACTACCTTATCTATCTATAAGGAACAATGGCCCGTTCCCGGACGTGAGCATCCTTGCCAGAAATGTACGGAGATTGCGCTGGGCCGCCGATAAAGCCGTTTACGCCGCCTTGTTCTTCTTCAGCAGCGGCTTCAGGTATTCCCCGGTAATACTGTCCTTCTGTTTCACTAAATCTTCCGGCGTGCCGGTGGCGATGATCCTGCCGCCTTTATTGCCGCCGCCGGGGCCGATGTCTAAAATCCAGTCGGCGGTTTTGATGACGTCGAGGTTGTGCTCGATCACCAGCACCGTGTTACCGCTATCCACCAGCGTGTGCAGCACTTTGAGCAGCTTGCGGATGTCGTCGGAGTGCAGTCCGGTAGTGGGTTCATCTAAAATATAAAGCGTGCGTCCCGTGGCGCGTTTGGAAAGTTCGCGGGCGAGCTTGATGCGCTGCGTCTCCCCGCCCGAAAGGGTTGTGGCCGATTGCCCGATGGCGATGTAGCCGAGCCCCACCTCCTGCATGGCGACCAGCTTCTCGCGGATGGAAGGCTGGGCGGTGAAGAACCCCACGCCTTCGTCGACGGTCATATGCAATACGTCGGCGATGGATTTGTCCTTGTATTTGATGTCGAGGGTTTCTCGGTTGTAGCGCATGCCGTGGCAGACGTCGCACTTGACGTAGACGTCGGGCAGGAAGTGCATTTCAATCTTGATGACGCCGTCGCCCTGGCAGGCTTCGCAGCGGCCGCCCTTGACGTTGAA
>CAZBUX010000196.1:0-3571 GCA_964495185.1 uncultured Rickettsiales bacterium
TGACGTACGCAATTCCTGACACAGTACCTTGTCGCGCAGCAGGCCGGAAATCAGCGCCAGCGCCTTCAGGTGCCCGGTATTGTCGGCGGCGGGCGTGAGCAGCAAGAATAAAAGATCGACGGGCCGCCCATCCATCGAGCCGAAATCGATGGGATCGGTGAGCCGCGCAAAATAGGCATACGGCCTGTCGAGCGCAGGAAAACGGCCATGCGGGATGCACACGCCGCTACCCATGCCGGTGCAGCCCGCCTGCTCACGTTCGGAAAGCACGGCGTAGATTTCCTTTTCAGACAAGCCGCTGCTCTCCGCCGCATGCGCGGAAAGCAGCTTCAGCGCCTGTTTCTTATCGCGGGCGGAAAGTGCGGGAAGCACCGATCCGACCGGCAATAATATGGGGAGCTTCACTTGCTGCCCCTGCGGCCTAAGCCGCCTTGTCTTTCGGATCGACCCACGAGATGTTGCCGTCGACACGGCGGTACACGACGTTCAGGCCGCCATGCGCCGAGTTGAAGAACATGAGTGCAGGCAAATCCTGCAAGTCCATTTTCATCACGGCCTGGCTGACGGTGAGCGTCTCGATGCTGGTGGGCTTTTCGGCGATGACGATGCCGGTTTTGTCGTCGTCCCCCTCGCCCGCTTCCGGCGGCAGGACGTATTTCATGCCCTTGACGCTGCGCAGCTCGGGCTCTTTTTCGCCCTTATGGTGGTTGGTGAGCTTGCGCTTGTAGCGGCGAAGCTGCTTGCTCATTTTTTCCAGCGATTCGTCGAAGGCGGCGTAGACGTCGTCCACCTCGCCGCGGCTGCGGATCACGAGACCCGCATGGGTGCCGAGATTGCCGGTGATATCGACGCGAAACAGGTGCGCCTCGCGGGAAACGACGACCTGCATGCTGTTGATGCGGTCGATGTATTTACTGACATGTTCTTCGGTCTGTTTGGTGATGTGCGTGCGCAGCGATTCGCCGACTTCTACGCCCTTGCCGGAAACATTGATTTGCATAGTATGACTACCTTGTTGTGATGATACGACGCGGGAAAGCGCAAAGGCTAATCCTTTGCCCCGCCTGCGTCAAATTTTGAAAAAGAATCAAGAAATAACAGAATCTTCTAAAGCTCCCCGCCACGCACGGCCGTAGAAAAACCGGACAGCGGCGACAAATTCGTTTTGGAAAGTACAATCGAGAGGTATATTGTAGCACAACTTCCCCTAAGCGCGAAATACAGAATATGCGAAGTTTTGTTAAAATAATGACCCCATACGCAATTATATTCATTATTTTTCAATTTATTACGCGAATCACCCTGCTTGCCCGCAGCATGGCGGAAGTACATTTAAGCGGCACGGATATCGCCAATATCATGCTGCGCGGCCTGTGGTTCGACATCGGCACCTGCGCCTTCGTAATGCTGCCGCTGGCGCTGATACACCTGTTGCCGGTGCGCCGCCGTATCTCGCACACGGCGCTGCGTTTCACCCTCATTTATATATTGCTGTTCACCGCCGTGGCGGAGCATCTTTTCTGGAGCGAGTTCAGCGCGCGATTTAATTTCATCGCAGTGGATTACCTCGTCTACACGCAGGAAGTGGTGGGGAATATCACGGAATCGTACCCGCTGGCAGCGATACTTTCGGGAATCGCGATCGCGGCAGGGCTGCTTACCTTCCTGAGTTTGAAAATCGCGCCACCGAAATCGTCAGCAACGCGCTTCCACCAGCGCGCCGGCACGTTTGCGGCGTTGTGCGTTATAGCCGCAGGGTTTTACGCGGCCAGCGACATCGAGCAGGCGCAGTTCACGGATAACGTCGAAGCGGATGAGCTCGCGGCCAACGGTATCTACACGCTCTTCTATGCATACGTGCATAATGAGATCAGCTACGATCATTTCTACGCCATGCGCACGAAGGACAAAGCGCACGGCATGGCGAAAACACTGCTCATGGAAGAAGACATGAGCGCCGTGATTCCCGACAATCCCGAAGGCGTCACCCGTGCCGTCCACCACACCGGGCCGGAACGCCACAAGAACGTCATGCTGGTGGTGATGGAAAGCATGAGCGCCGACTACATGGGGGTTTTCGGGAATAAGGACGGGCTGACGCCTAATCTTGACCGGCTGGCGAAGGAAGGACTGCTGTTCAGCCAGAATTACGCCACCGGCACGCGCACGGTGCGCGGGCTGGAAGCGGTGACGCTTTCCATTCCCCCTACCCCCGGCCAGTCGATCATCCGCAGGCCCGATAACGGCAATTTATTCTCGGTCGGGTTCGTGTTCCGCGACCGGGGCTACGATACGCGCTTCCTCTATGGCGGCTATGGCTATTTCGACAATATGAATACGTTTTTTGCAGGAAACGGATTCGACGTTGTTGACCGCACCAGCATGACGCCAGAAGAAATCCATTTCGCCAATGTCTGGGGCGTGGCCGACGACGACATGTTCGCCCGCGCCATCCGCGAAGCCGATAAATCCTACGCAGACGGCAAGCCGTTTTTACATTTGATCATGACCACCTCCAACCACCGGCCCTATACGTATCCCGAAGGCCGCATCGATATTGCGCCAAAAACCAGCCGTTACGGCGGCGTCAAATACGCCGATTACAGCATCGGCAAGCTGATCGAATGGGCGAAGGACAAGCCGTGGTTCAATGACACGGTGTTCGTGTTCGTCGCCGACCATACCGCGGGCGCGTCAGGAAAAGCCGAGCTAGACCCGCATAAATACCATATTCCGCTGATCTATTATTCGCCGGGATTCATCGCACCCTCTAGCTATGCCAAAATCTCCAGCCAGATCGACGTGGCGCCCATACTGCTCGGCCTGCTGAATTTCAGTTACAATAGCAAATTCTACGGCGAGGACCTGCTGCACGACGACGACGAAATCCCGCACGCCTTCATCAGCAACTTCCAGAAAGTGGCGCTGATCAAGGAGGATACACTCACCGTGCTCGGGCCGAAACAGCGGGTGGAATCGTTCGGCTGGCCAGGCGTCGAACGGCTGATACCGCGCAACACAGCCCTTGAGGACGATGCGGTGGCGTATTACCAGTCGGCGTCGTGGTGGCGCGAGACCTACCAGCGCGTGCCGACGCGGTTACGCGATTAAACCTTCGGGATTTTGATATTGAGCGCCTTGGCCAGGTGGTCGAGGTCGCCGTAATAGGCCACGCGGCGCAGGCAGCGGGGAATGATGCCCGCCCACTGGAAATTGCCGCGCAGCTTGCCGTCGTCGCCGTCGCCCTCGATGTTGTATTTGAAAAGGTCGTTCATCGAGATGACGTCGCCCTCCATGCCTACGACTTCGGAGATATAGGTGACGCGGCGCACGCCGTCGCGCATGCGGCTGACCTGCACGGCGAGGTGGATGGCCGAAACGATCTGCGAGCGCAGCGCCCGCGTGGGCATGTTCAGGCTGGCCATGCATAGCATGTTTTCAAGGCGCGAAAGCGCGTCGCGCGGGTGGTTGGCGTGGATGGTGGTGAGCGAGCCTTCGTGGCCGGTGTTCATCGCCTGCAGCATGTCGAGCGCTTCGGCGCCGCGCACCTCGCCGACGATGATGCGGTCGG
>CAZBUX010000197.1:0-3519 GCA_964495185.1 uncultured Rickettsiales bacterium
GGCCATAGGGAATGATGCAAAACGTGCAGCGGTGGTCGCAGCCGTTCTGCACCTGCACGAACGCCCTTGCCACCGAACCGCCCGACACCACCAGATGCGCCGCCGTTTCCTTCACCGACATAATATCATTGACCAGCGACTTCTCGGCGCCTGCCATCGCAAACTCGTAGCCGCCCTTAGAGAGCTTCTCCTGATTGCCGATGATTTTATCCACCTCGTCCATCCCGGCATACATCTCGGGATGCACCTGCGCCGAACAGCCGGTGACGATGATCTTCGCCTGCGGATTCTCTTTGCGCGCACGGCGTATCGCCTGCCGCACCTGCCGCTCCGCCTCAGCGGTCACCGCGCAGCTGTTGAAGATGATCGCGTCCGAAAGCCCGGCGGCTTCCGCCCGCGCCTTGATCACTTCCCCTTCATAGATGTTCAGCCGGCAGCCGAAATTCACCACATCCACGGACTTATTCATGCAATACCCCGAGGAAGCTATGCACCACCGCGCCGGTCATGAATACGCGATTGCTCTGCTTATCCCACATGATTTCCAGCACACCGCCGGGAAGCGATACTTCCGCCACGTTGGCCGCCAGCCCCCGGCGGTTAAGCGCCACCAGCGCGGCGCAGGCGCCCGTACCGCAAGCCAGCGTTTCGCCACTGCCGCGTTCCCAGACGCGTAAGTTGATTTTCTGGTCGCTCACCACCTGCGCGAATCCCACGTTGACGCGCTCGGGGAACAGCGGATGATGCTCGATTTTCGGGCCTACGGCGGAAAGTGGCACTTTCGCCGCATCGCTTACGATAAACACCGCGTGCGGGTTACCCATGCTGACCGCCACCGGGTCTTTGTAACCATCCACCTCGATATCGAGGTGCAGCGTGTCCTGCTGCTTTGCAAGAGGAATCTGTTCCCAGTCCAGCCGCGGCTCGCCCATGTCCACGCGTACCCGCTGCTTGCCCGCATGCTCGCAGGCGAGCAATCCGCTGACGGTTTCGACGGTGACCTTGCCCTTGCCGCTTTCCTCCATGACCAGCCACGCCACGCAGCGGGTTGCATTACCGCAGGAACCGGATTCGCTACCGTCGGCGTTGTAGATGCGCATGAACACGTCGCCGGTTTTCGCCGTTTCCATGACGATGACCTGGTCGCCGCCCACGCCCGTATGGCGGTCGGCGATTTCCCTGAGCCGCGCCGGGGTAAAGGCGATGACCTGCTTGCGCGCGTCGAAAATGACGAAATCATTTCCAGCGCCGTGCATCTTTGTGAAAGGAAGCGACATACGATCCTGTATTGCAAAGGGGGCGATTATACCGGCCAGCGCGCTATCGGACAATGCAAATCAGCGCTCCGGCGGCTCATCCCGCTCGCGGCGGCGGTTCCGGAAGTTTTCCGCCTCGACACCTTCCCTGAACTCCTGCTCGCGGGAGGTAGGCGGGCTGGGGGTTCTCAGGCCTTTGGTATGCAGATAAACCGCGCCTCCCGCTCCCAGCGCCGCGCCGCCGATAGCACCCTGTTTGAGCGTCGCCTCGCCGGAGGCCGCCGCGGCAGCGCCCCCGAGCACCGCGCCGCCGCCTGTGCAGTAACCAAGTGTCCTTATGAAGCTGCGCCGCGTGACCGGCTTGTTTTCAGGCTCTTCCATGCCGGGATACTAGCCGGTATAATGGAGTTTGGAAGTGACGATTCGATGACAATCGCAGGGATAAAGCCATAAAAAAAGCCCCGGCGGACCGGGGCTTTTCATACTGGAACGGCTAAACGGCGCAATTACGCGGCGTTTTTCTTTTCCTGGATTTCCTTGCGGCGGGCGTCGCATGCCTTTTTGAGTTCCATGAGGGCTTTGCGGGCGCGGGTACCGGCCGAAGCGTTGCCGCCTTCGAACTTGGCGTCCTCTTCCTGGAACTGCTGAACGAGGGTTAGGATCTGGGCTGCGGTGCTAGACATGATGTCCTCCTTGGATGGGTTGGTTGGAAAAAAAATAAGTAGGTTTGAACGCAGCCACCCTAACGATATTTTTTTCAGATGGAAGAAAAAAATTACGGCTTAAAAAGCCTATCATCATAGGCACGAAAAAACACCGTATTGTCATGTAAAATTATCGACTTTAAGGCATTTTTCTTATATAATTTAATGTATTATTAAATTTGTGCATTGCAGCAATTTATGCTAGTATTAAAGTACGCTAAAGAATATTTTTTTAGCGCAATCAGGAGGAGGTTATTACAGTTATGTTCCACAAAATAGCAATGTTTCTGGTCATCATCGGCGCGGCCAATATCGGCCTGACGTCGTGGTTACACGTTGACCTGATCGCCATGTTCGGCTCGCTGAGCTCGACCGTGAACGTGCTGGTGGGCATATCGGGTCTGTATATGCTGCTTAGCACATATACGACGGTGCTTAAGAAAGTATAACAGCCCGATAGCGCTACACTGAAGAAGCCCCGCCCGGGAAACCGGGCGGGGTTTTTTCATGCAACGAACCCGTTTAACCATTTCCCCTTTGCGCCTTTATATAAAATCCATTAGGTTTGGCAGCCTCATCCTGATTCAATGGAACACCCCGTGCTATGAAAATCGCCGTACTACGTGAACGCAAAGAAGGCGAAGCCCGCGTTGCCGCCACCCCCGATGCCGTCAAAAAATACGTAAGTTTAGGCCATACGGTCACGGTGGAAAGCCATGCCGGGTTAGCCGCGTCCATTCCCAATGCCGAATACGAAGCCGCAGGCGCAACCATCGCCGGGGACACCGCTTCCTGCGTACAGGACGCCTCCATAGCGCTCGTCGTCAATGCTCCCGCCACCGCCGAACTGGCAACGCTCTCCGAAGGCACGCTGCTTGTCGGCGCACTGAATCCCTATGGCAGCCCGGCACTGCTTCAGGCGCTGAATCACCGTAAAATCGCGGGTTTCGCACTGGAGCTGCTGCCGCGCATCAGCCGCGCGCAATCGATGGACGTGCTCTCCTCGCAAAGCAACCTCGCCGGGTACCGCGCCGTGGTGGAAGCCGCCTGCGCTTTCGGCAAGGTCCTCCCCATGATGATGACCGCCGCCGGAACCGTCGCTCCCGCCAAGGTTCTGGTGCTGGGGGCAGGTGTGGCCGGTCTTCAGGCCATCGCCACCGCCAGGCGCATGGGCGCGGTGGTATTCGCCTCCGACGTGCGCCCCGCGGTTAAGGAGCAGGTGGAAAGCCTCGGCGGTAAATTCCTCGAAGTCAAAGCCGCGGAATCCGGCGAGGCCAGCGGCGGCTACGCCAAGGAAATGAGCGAAGATTACAAGAAAAAACAGGCCGAGCTTCTCTTCGAAACGGTCAAGAAAACCGACATGATCATCTCAACCGCCCTCATCCCCGGCAAGCCAGCGCCGGTGTTGATTACGGAAGATATGGTGAAAGCCATGAAGCCCGGCTCGGTGATCGTCGACCTCGCCGCTGCCAACGGCGGCAACTGCCCCCTCACCGAACCCGACCAGGTCATCACTCGCCACGGCGTCACGCTGATCGGCTATACCAACATGCCCAGCC
>CAZBUX010000198.1:0-3499 GCA_964495185.1 uncultured Rickettsiales bacterium
GACAGGCGCAGCCAGTCGGCGACGAATACGTCGGAATGTTCCGGCACCAGCACTTTGATGTCGACGCCGCGCGCATGGGCATGCCCCAGTAATTTTATAAAACGCCGGTCGGGAATAAAAAAGGCGCTGGTGATATAAATGTACTGCTGCGCCTGCGATACGGCCTTGACCACCTCTTCGTAAATCGCGTGTCGTT
This sequence comes from uncultured Rickettsiales bacterium, assembly GCA_964495185.1. Classification (GTDB taxonomy): domain Bacteria; phylum Pseudomonadota; class Alphaproteobacteria; order Rickettsiales; family SXRF01; genus CAZBUX01. Next base: position 197 of record CAZBUX010000198.1, read on the forward strand.
CCTGATGCGGGCGGTTGAGATAATAGAGAAAGCGGCGGTCTTTATGAGGTTCGGCAATCCATTTCGCGCGTTTGCGATGCAGCCGGTTTTCGATGTCGTCGAAGGCCTGCCGCACCTGCGCGATAACCGGTCCGGTGACCCGTACATGCGTATCGCGCCAGTGACGCATGCGCTCGGCCATACATACGCCGCCGGTATACGCGACCGCCGAATCGATGAGGAGCGTCTTGGTGTGCGTACGAGGGAACCAGCGCCACGGCATCAGCAACTGCCAGCCCTCGATGGCGTTGTAAAAATACAGCCGGCCACCGCTGCGGCGCAACTTTCTTGCCAGCGGCGAGCGGTAAAGCAGCGAGCTTCCGAACATGTCGCAGATGAGGAATATTCTGACGCCTTCTTTCGCTTTCTCGATAAAAAGCTCCATGAAACGCCGCCCCAGCGCGTCGTTTTCAAGGATGTATTGTTCGAACTCGATGGAGCGCTTCGCCTGTTTGCAATCGCGATACATGGCGTCCCAGGTATCTTCAGGCCGGTGGAAAAAGCGCCATGAATAGCCGCCGTCATCGCGCCCGTCGTTTAGCGCCTGCGTCGCTTCAGGGCAAGAGAAAGGGAGCGCTTGCGCTCCCTCTCCGGCGTCGGGCGAACGGATCGTGACCATGCGCTTACCGGGCAGCCGCCGTATCGGCTACGACCAGCACCTTATGGGCGCTGATGTCCTTGCCGAAGAAACCGCTATCGACGTAACCGATGACGGTCACCTGCGCGCCCTTCGTCAGCGCGGCGGTTTCCGAGGATTCGACGTTTATTTTGACCGAGCCGGTCGAATCCCTGATAGTGAATTTCTTCTCGTTGGACACGTCGGTCACCGTGCCGGATACTTTCACCAGCCCCTCCTTGGGAAGGCTGCTGATGTTATACGTGGTCGCCCCTTCGAGCGAAAGCCCGGTATGGCCTTCGATAGCGTCGCCCACCGCTTCGGCGATATTTTTACTCACGATGACGTCGGTGGCATCGATGTCGGTATGCAGTATGCCTTTATCCACCGTACCGCGGATAGTCACGCTGTCGCCCTGCTTGAGCACGACCGACTGCGTCGATTTGATATCCACGCCGATAGTGCCGCTGCTGTCGCGCAAGGTGAACTCACGCTCGTTCTGCACGCTTTCGACGATTCCGCTGATATTGACCTGACTGCCGTTCTTCAGGTCTTTGACATTGTTGATCGCCGCCAGAACGCTGGTGGACGTCAGTGCCACGACGACTGCGACGGCAAGAAGCTTACTGTTATTCATGACAAACCTCCTTTGACCGGATGATACAACGACTAGGAACAGTATGAATAATCTAAAGGAACTCTTCTCAGGAAACGATTCGGCCCCGCGTTCACGATATAAAGAAACCATAAGGGTTTTTACGCTTACGGCTTCTTTATGTAAACCCCTGCAACAGGCTATCGTTTACTGATCCTGAAAACGCCACAGTAGCTAAGCGCGATGGATAGTCCGTCGTACAGGATAACAACTCAATAAGGAGATAGCTTATGAATAAGGACACCGTTCAGGGAAATATCGACCAGCTCATGGGCAAAGCCAAACAGAAATGGGCCAAGCTCGGCGATACCGATTTCGAACTGCTCGCCAAAGGCAAGGTTCAGGAGTTCAAAGGCAAAGCTCAGGAAGCTTATGGCAAAACTTCGGAAGAAGTGGAAAAAGACATTAAAGACATAGAAAAGAGCTGCGGTTGCAGCTTCTCCGGCAAAGCGGCCTGATTTACCGCAACGTAAAAAAGCGCCCGGTAATTTGTTTCACCGGGCGCTTTTTTATGGCTTCGGCGCAGACCGCCGATAGCGATGTTTATGCGTTCTTTATGATTCCATTTTCATGCCCCTATCGCTTCTTCATTCCGATCCTGCAAGGGTGGGTGGTCAGTGTTTAAACCATCATGAGAAGGAGCGACGCCATGCTTACCGCAACCAAGGACGACAATATTTCTACCTTAAAACCCACCGCCCCTAGCCTCCACACATCCGCAGCCGACGCAGGCCAGGAAGCAAAACGCGATTTAAACGCCGCCGCCAATGAAGCGGGCCGCAAGGGGCGCGGGTTTCTTCATATGGCCAGCGACGAACTCACCCATGCCAGAGACACCGTCACCACCCATGTCCGCAGCAATCCCGTACAATCGAGCCTAGTCGCACTTGGCGTGGGATTTGTGCTCGGCACCCTTCTGCGCCGCTAGTATTCTCATGCTAGCAGCGGAGAAGCTCATGCTTGCCGCCGGAATCGGCCGCGGCGTCTACGGACGATGGAAGCTCCAGCGTATCGTGTCGGTACTGGTGGTGGTGGCGATGCTTACCGTTACCGCCGCCGTCATGATGAGCGTACTGGCGATCGGGGGTTTTTACGCCCTTTATCTTTTCCTGCTGAGCCGCGGGATCGAACCGTTACCGACGTTGTTTATGACGGCATTGGTCGCCGTATCTTTCACGCTCTGCCTGATCGTGGCGATTCGCCGCCGCCTGCAGGAACTTAAATTCCCGGTAAGCGGTACCATCGGTGACGCCGCCGACGCCTTTCTCGACGGGCTTCTGGCGGGTAAGAACTAGGAGGACGTTACATGCATACCACACTGGAACGCAAACAACTTCACGATGTGACGCTGCTTGCCGGCGAACTCAAACGCCTCATGGTGCGGCACAACGCTATCCTCACGGAAGAAGGCGTGCGTAAAGAAATGCAAAAGCTGGAAGAATGGCTGGAAGCGGAGCGCGAAGGCCCTGCGCCTGCTGGCATCATTTCCGAAAGCGGCCTGCACTGGCTTAGTGTCCTGCGCGACAAGCTGAAGCTATCGGCCGACGAAGCGCAGCGGCTGGAAGGCGAAGGCGGCAATCCCGCGAATAAGGAACAGGCCGAAAAACTCGAAGACCTGCTCAAAACCATCCGCCGTATCGACCGCATCATCGACGAAAGCGTTTAACCCGCAATCACGCAAAGGAGCATAATATGCAGCATTATACATCCAGGCTACCCGCGACCGATTCGTTTCTCCTGATCGACGAGGAATTCGACCGCTTCGACGTTACGCCGCCGTCCGCCGGAAATACCGCCGTAGAGCCAACGCTGCTTGCCGACGACCTCGCCTGGGACGACCAGATAGATAACGGCAACGAGCCGAGCTTATAATAATACTCGCCAGAACACGACAGGCAAAAAAGGAGGCTATGGGTGTCCCTTTTTTGTTAGTGGGGATTGTATTTATCCCTGTTGTGATCCTTTAGCCTGACTGGCTTCCCCCTTCCGTGCC